>JADFHG010000249.1 GCA_022567365.1 Planctomycetota bacterium
CAGACCGGCGTTCGGCTCCGTCTGACGAGCGAAGCTGAGTGGGAGTATGCCGCCCGCGGACAGAAGCTGAGATCGTGGCCCTGGGGAAAGGAATCCCCGATAGTCAAGGGTGATGATGACTGCGGTATTCCGTTTTTTAACCAGTACGGATACCGGTGGATCTGTAAGCCGTGGGAACCATCGCGACCGGGAGATCGCGTGCCCGTTGGGAGCTTCCCCAAAGGCGCGACACCCGAGGGGATTTATGATATGCTCGGGTATGTGTCGGCCCAGTGGTGCACGGACTCGTGTGAGGGTTTGGGCTTTGAAGTCCCTGGGCCGGGTTCGTTTAGGGTGATGAGGGGGGCCTACCATAGGACGACCAATCTGACGATGAGCGATGTAATACGCGAAATGAGAAAAAGGGCCGATAGTTGGGTGGGAATAGCGTCCGAACCGAATCTGCCGCAGTACCATCCGACGCGAAGTTGGAACCGGTTTTGCCACAGCGAGAAGGAGGGTGCGGGCATGATCCGCGTGATCATGGATGCCGACTTGGGAACACCGTCGAAGAGTGACGACAGGCCCAAGGAATGAGATACTCATGATCAGCCACGGCGACGGCAAGACCAGTGCTAATGATGGAGAATGGTGTGAAGAACTGCGAAGAGCCTCGTGCAGACATCGGGTGCGCTGTGAGGAATTGAGAAGGACGACATGTCACACGCATCCCGCAGTTCGACTGCGCGCCGGTGCTGTTCTACCAGTGGCGTTCACACTCGCAGGGGACCGATGAGTTTGCTTACGGCAGACCATTTGCTCGTGCGGTCGGCAACTTCGAAGGGGGCTGCCACACGTTTTCGATCGCCAACGACGAGATAGCGATCTCGACACACAATTTCATCGATCTAATGCTCCATCCGAACACACTACTGCGGTCCCGTGATCGCCGACACGAACAACGCCCAGTCGGCAAGATCAATCATGCCGTTGCCGTCCATGTCGAAGGCCTCGCACCCCGCCTCGAGCGGCGAAGTACCGAAACAAACGCTCATCGCCGAGCAATCGGCCATGTCCACGTCTCCATCGCCCTCATAATCGCCGTCGCCGACGATCGGCACCGGGGCGCTGCCCACGACCGTCCCGTCGATCGTCATGACGGCCACGCCCTCCACCAGAACCACTTCGATCGATGGTGAAAAGACCACGGTCGCGATCCCGTCCTCGACCACAATCGTACCCTCGATCGAGCCCATCTGCGTCCCCTGGTCGGCGAGGTTGATGGTAGCCGCGCAGGGCTGACCCTCACTCTCGAGTGCGACGCAGACCACACCGGTCGCGTTGTATGAGACGATGCCCGCCGTGTTCGTTGGCACGTCGGCAAACGAGAACGCGCCGTCTACGATCGGTGTCGGACCGAAGGGTACGCCCGGATTGGCATAGGTCATGTTGAGGTTGATGGCCGTCGCGGAGATCGTACCGACGGGGATTCCGAACACCGTGATCTCGATGAACAGATCGATCGTGTCGGTCAGCGAAAAGTCGAAGTCGTACAGTGTGATCGCCGTGGGCTGGACCGCATCGTCGAGTTCGATCCCCATGAACCCGACCACCGGCGACGAGTCCGAGTCGCACTGCCCCAACACACAAAGCTGCACGGTGATGCTCGACTGGCTCTGGTCAATCGGAATCTCGAACGGCCCACCACCACCGGCTTGCCGGGGCTGGCCAGTCGCCGTCGCCTCGCCGAATAGTACGAAAACGCAGGCCGCTGAAAGAAAGAACAGTGTTCGTACCATTTGTAGCCCCCTCCAAAGCCCTTCCGTCCAGGTCCGATAGTCAAACCCGGCGCCTCATCGCTTCATGCGGCGAGCTACCGCCGCCAATTCGCCGTATTCAGCCGTCAACCCGATAAACGATGGCTGAAAGCTGATAGCTGCGAATCCCCACGAACGACGATTATAGCCTCAACGGCCGTGCGTTTCGAGCCACGTGTCCCACTGCGTTCAATTGCGCTCGCCGCCACCGTCGTTGGGGGAATCCAACCCCAGAGCGCAAGCGACGGGTCATTCTCGGCCGTCGGTAGCCCTCCCCTGTTGATCCCCTCAAAACCGTGGTACGTTGGTACACCATCGTGCAGGAAAGAGACTGCCGACCTACAAGCGTTTTTGTCGCGGAGAATCCGAGCCATGCGTTTTGCCAACCTTCGTACATCCTCTTTCGTCTTCTTGATCGCTGCCGCGTGCTCATGCGCGCTGCCCGAGCGCCATACCGCTGTCGCTGAATCGAACCAACCAACCGCGACGACATCCCAGCCGGCCGCGGCGCTGGCAAGCCAGCGCTCTGGATCAAGCCCACGACGACCGCTCATGCGCTTTCCCGACATTCACGGCGATAGGATCGTCTTCGTCTACGGCAACGACATTTGGACGGTAGACGCTGAAGGCGGTGACGCCGTGCGCCTGACGCTCCACGACGGGGCGGAGCAATTCCCGCGGTTCTCCCCCGATGGACAGCTCATCGCCTTTACCGGCGAATACGACGGCAATGCCGACGTCTACGTCATGAACGCGATGGGCGGCCAGATTCGCCGCGTCACCTATCACCCCGGGTTTGACCAAGTCGTCGGGTGGCACCCGACCAACGGCAAGATCCTGTTCCGCTCGGGCCGCAGCAGCTTCAGCCGATTCAACCGCCTGTTCCTCGCCTCTACGGACGGTACGGGCATCGAAGAGCTAATTCTCAACGAAGCCGCAAACGGTAGCTTCGCGCCGGACGGATCCAAAATCGCATACAACAAAACCGCCCGCGAGAACCGCACCTGGAAGCGGTATCGCGGAGGTCGGGCCCAAGAGGTCTACATCTACGACTTCAAGGCCGACACGGACACAGCCGTCACGAACTTCGACGGGACCGATCGCATCCCGATGTGGATCGGCGACAAGGTCTACTTCACGTCCGATCGCGATCGCGTGCTCAACATCTATTCCGTCGATCCCGAGACAAAGGCCATCGAGCAGATCACCCACCACACCGAGTACGACGCGCGGCGGCCCAGTGCCGGCGGGAACAAGATCGTCTACGAGCTGGGCGGTTCGCTCTGGGTTCTCGACGTAGACACGAAACAGACCAAGCAGGTGCCCATCGAAATCCGCGCGGACGCCCCGGAGACGAGACCGCGTCTCGTAGACGTCAGCGGCAACATCACCGGATTCGACGTCTCTCCGTCGGGCAAGCGGGCGCTCGTCGTGGCACGCGGCGAGGTCTTCTCCGTTCCGAAAAAGGATGGTCCCACGCGCAACCTTTCCCGAGACTGCGGTGCGCGCGACAAGGACGCGGCTTGGTCACCGGACGGCAAGACGGTTGCGTACTTTTCGGACAAGAGCGGGGAATACGAACTATATCTGATCGATTCGAAAGGCCGGACGGAAGCGGTGCGTCTGACCGAACACACGGACGGCTACCGCCACACATTGCGCTGGTCGCCCGATAGCAAGAGGATCGCCTACGCCGACCACACGCTGCGCTTCTACTACATCGATGTCGAAACCAAGGACATTACGGAGGTGGACCGCGCGGAATTCGAAAATGTCGACGTAGCCCTCGACGTCAAACCCATTTACGATTTCGCGTGGTCTCCCGACAGCCGCTTCATCGCATATTCCAAAATGAACGCGGACCTCGTCTTTCAGGTGCATATCCATTCGCTCGATACGGGCAAGACGACGCGGGTCGGCAACGGGCTGTTCAGCGACTTTCATCCGGTGTTTACCCCCGACGGGGAGCACCTGCTGTTCGTCTCGAACCGGAGATTCGACCCGACGTACTGCGATTTCGAGTGGGAGTTGGTCTACAAGGACGTGGCCGGCATTTACGCGATGACCCTCCGAAAGGACGGGCCGTCCATACTTCCGTACAAGAGCGACGAAGAGGAAACCGACCGCGGCGACGAAGACGACGACGAAGACGACGACGTGGACACGGACGAAGATTCGCGATCCTCCGGGTCGAGCGAGGATGCGAAGGAAACTGAAGACGACGGCGACGATGACGAGGACGGCGACGACGAGGGTGTCGAGGTCGTGATCGACTTCGACGGCATCGCCGATCGCGTCGAAGCGCTCCCCCTTCCGCGCGGCAACTATCGCTCGCTCGCCACAAACGCGGATGCCGTTTTCTATCTCAATGCCGAGGACGGCGACTTCAACCGATTCGAGTATCGCGCGCTGGGTCCGCGCGACCTCATGCGATTCTCCTTCGACGATCGCGAGGAAGAGACGGTCGTCAAAGGCGTGAGCGGATACAAGATCTCGGCCGACGGAAAGAGCATTGTCTACCGCAAAGACAATTCGATCGGCATCGTCGATGCGGGCGAGACGGATTCAGACGGCGACGAACTCGACGTTTCCGATCTCAAGATCCTGCTCGATCCGAAGAAGGAATGGCGGCAGATTTTCGACGAGGCCTGGCGCATGGAGCGCGATTTCTATTACGAGCCGGCCATGCACGGGATCGACTGGCCCGCGATGCACGAGAAATACGGCCGGCTCCTTCCCGACGCGTCATGCAGACAGGACGTGGGCTACTTGATCGGCGAGATGATCGGCGAACTCAACACGTCGCACACCTACGTCTTCGGCGGAGATCAACAGCGCCGCGCGAAACGCGTCAACGTCGGTATGCTCGGCGCCGATTGGGAGGTCGACTCCGCGAGCGGTCGCTATCGACTCGAGAAGATCTACCGCGTCAAGGGTTGGACCCGCGCCATCGAGCCGCCGCTCGCCAAACAAGGCGTGGATGTGAACGAGGGTGATTATCTGATCTCGGTCAACGGCGAGAACGTCACGACGGATCGCAACCTATACAGCTACTTCCAAGACCTCGCGGGCAAGCAGGTCTCGATCACCGTAAGTGAAGCGGCTCCGCCCGAAGGAGACGCCGCCGCCCCGCCAGGGACGCGGGAATACGTCGTCCGCCCGGCCTCCAACGAAGGGATGTTTCGCTACCTCGATTGGGTCGAACACAACCGCCGGCTCGCCGACCGCGAATCCAACGGGCAAATCGGCTACATCCATCTACCGGACACATACCTGAGCAGCGCCCGCGAGTTTCCCAAGTACTTCTATGGACAGACGCGAAAGAAGGGCCTCATCATCGACGGACGGTTCAACGCCGGCGGGCTTGACCCGGACATCTTCCTGCAGCGCCTCGACAAGAAACTGCTGGCGCTGTGGACGAGGCGCTATTCACAAGACCAAACAACACCGGCCGTCGTCACCAATGCCCACATGGTCTGTATTACAAACCGTCAGGCCGGCAGCGGCGGCGACATGCTGCCCATGGAGTTTCGCATGCGCGGCATGGGGCCGATCATCGGAACGCGGAGTTGGGGCGGACTGGTCGGCGTTTCCATGTTCATCCGGCTTATTGATGGTGGCGGGCTGACGGCCCCCGACTATCGCATCTACGACCCGAGCGGCAAGTGGATCGTCGAGAACGAGGGCATCACGCCCGACGTCGAGATCGATCTGCACCCGGCCGAGGTCGCGCGGGGAATCGACGCCCAGCTCATGAAGGCGATCGAAATCCTCAAAGAGAAGATCGCGGAGGATCCACTTCCATGGCCGCAACATGAACCATTCCCGGTGGATCGATAGCGGTCCGTTGGAGCAGTACCGCCCAATCCCTACACAGTAGCGTCCGCCCCCCGCGGCGGACGTCTTCGTAGCGTCCGCCCCCCGCGGCGGACGACGTAATCAAAGGCTCGCACGCTTTCGATCCCACCTCCGGTGAGATGAAACCACGCGTGTCGGTCCGCATCCATCCAATATACGGCTCCCAAGTCCCCCCAAGGCTGTCGCATGCCCGATTTCACCGAAATTCTGCATTTTACTTGACTCACACCCAACAACCACGTATGTTATAGGATGATGCAAGGTGATGGATGTCATCAGTCATCAGTCATCAGTCATCAGTCATCAGTCATCAGTCATCAGTCATCAGTCGGCTGGGCTGATCGCGGATGATGGGTTGGTGGCTTCGGCGACGACC
>JADFHG010000250.1 GCA_022567365.1 Planctomycetota bacterium
ATTCCTCCTGAAACCATCTATATGAAGATTTTACAACACGTTTGGTGGCCTGTCAAAGAAAAAGTGAAGAATTTTCTACATATCGAGCCGGCTCAGACCCTGTCCCTCACGTTTATTCGGAACTCCTTGTCAGTACAGCACTTACGATTTGACGCCATTCAGCAGGGCGCATGCTCTCCAGATCAATTCTAGCGATCATCAAAGTAGGAAATGAGCGTACTTCGCACCGTCCGGCTCTTGATCCGGTGGGCTCATCCTGGACAAGTCCGAGCCGGCAGCCGAGAACCTACCAGCCCAATCTTCGCACGTCTTGAGAAAATGATTGGCCGAATCCGCATTGGCGTATACGGAAACTCGGGGGGTCGCGGCCAGACCCGTGTAGTGCAGACCTACCCCCTTGAATGGTGCCGCGCGGTTTTGGTATTCAAGCGGGCAGGATGTTTCTTCGCGGCCACTCACGGAAGAAAAACGGCAAGCTACACCGCTATTGGGGCGTGGCGGAGTCGCGTCGGTGCCGCGGCGGCGGGCCGGTGCGGCGGCAGGTGCTGTACCTGGGCGAGATCAACGACAGCCGGGAGGCGGCGTCGCGAAAGACCATCGAGGTCTTGGACGAACGCAAGAAGCAGTACCAGCAACTTTCACTCTTTCCCTCCCATCGTCCGACTCCACCGGATGAAGTCCATGCCCTGTCACTGGTGCTCACCGACCCGCGTCTTCGGCGTCCGCGTTCGTTCGGAGATTGTTGGCTGGGATGCGTGCTGTGGGACCAACTGGGTTATCAGAAACCCGGGACGCCAAGCCGGCATCGCAGCGTGGCAAGGTGCCTTGGCGGACAGGGCTGCACGTTCTGGTGATCAACCGCCTGTGCGATCCGGGCAGCGAGTTCGCCGTGCATCGCCGTTGGTTCTTGCGGAGTGCGATGAAGCTCAACGTCGCCGCCACCGGCTTGACGCCGCGTGCGGTGCTGAAATCTCTGGCGACAATCCAACTGGTGGACGTGCACATCCCCACCACGGACGGGCGTGAACTGGTCATGCCCCGTTGCACCGAACCGGAGGCGGAGCAGGCGATGATTCTGGAGAAGCTGAAACTGCCGCTTCCGAAGCCACCGCCCGCGCGCATTCGATGTGGAGAAACCATCATGCCGCCAGCCCCTTCAACGTGACTTTGTAGTGCAGACCTTGGGGCAAAAACCGCCCTGCGGACCCCGCAAGCGCGGTCCAACCCACGAATCTGCGAAGGTTGGGGTAGAGACGGATTCCCAATGTTTCGGTCGCTTGATTTCGACTGTGCGTGCTCCTACGATGTGCCGATTGAACATGCATGTCGGAGCTGCCGTTGGGGGGAATCGGTCTAGTGGAGAAAGGCGTCATGGACGGCCTCGGACGGCGTTTGCGCATCAGTATCGGAACAGATGACCAGGGCTCGATTCGCCTCGCGGATCGATCCGGCGGGCGTAGCTCGGGTGGGCGTGTCCAGGCTCGGGCAAACACTAGAGTCCGTGGGCCGGCCCTGGCCCTCACGGCGTGCCTGTGGTCCATGCCGGCGATTGGGCAGCAGACCGACCCGCTCTGGTCCAATCCGAATCCCGCTTCGACGTATGACATACCCGGCACGACCGTGCCCTACCGCCCGGAACGACGTCTAGTCGATCCGTTTTTTTCGGTCTTCCAGACGGAACGCCAGCAGCACATTCTGAGCGCCTACCAGACGTTCAATCGGCGACTGAACCAGAGGGGGCTCCTGACGGACCGTGCGACGACCTACGGTCTTGATCCGGTGCCGATCGGGTTCGCCGCGAGTGGCGTTCCGGAGCCGTTTCAGCTTAGCACGGTCATGTCGCTCGGCAGGCGGTCGCGCCTCGGGGCCGGCGGGCTGTTGGGACTCGTCGGCGAATCCAACCGGCGGGCCGCTTTCGGCGCAATCCCGGCGGGCCGCAGCGCACTCCTGCTATCGACGTCGCTGAACGCCCCTCTTTATCGAGCCTTCGCCGCAACCGCCGGTATGGTCCCGACGACGGATGTTTCTTCGCGCAATCGAATGCTTCATACCGCCGGAGCAAGCCCGGAGGACGGTGCGCAATCCGACCGCATGGTGATTCCGACGCTTCGGAATGCGGTGACGGCGAACCATCGTTCGATGCACAACGACGCGTGGGCCTGGTTTGCGGAACGCGACTACCTGCGGGCGGTCCGCGCGTTCGACGCCGCGGTATTGCTGGATCGCAACGACCACGACGCGCGGATCGGTCGCGTTTGCTGTCTCGTGCGACTCGGGCGGTACCGGACCGCGTCCATTGCGCTTGCTAGACTGCTTCGGCGCGAACCCAACCCGTTTGCGCGAGAACTCGATGTACGTCGGCGCATCGACGACGAGGAGACCGTGACGACGATTCGTAGGCGGTGTGCCGATCACGCCCAGCGTCATCCGGATGCCGTGGAATCCGCGGCGCTCGACGCATTTATCCTCTGGTTTCTCGGCGACCCCGACGAGGCGATAAGAACGGCACGCGCGGCGGCGGCGATGCCCGGAGGAGCGGAATACGCACCTTGGCCCGCGTGGATGAAAGCGGCCCGAGCGAAGCGAGCGTCCGGGGGGAGCGCCGCGACATCGCGATGACTCCCGATGCCATCGTAGCCGATCCAGTCCGCGGGCGAAGTTCCGGAGCGCGGCCGTAGCCCGGCGATTCCATCTCGAACAAACAACTCCGTGATCGAGAAGTCTGACATTTCGGCTAGCCCACGACTCGGTTTTTCGATTGGCAACCGCATGTCCCTCGTTGTCCTCGCCCATGCCGTGTTGTTCGCCTTTGCCCTGTTCAGCGCGTTCGAACTCGCCTACAACTTCAAACGCATGGGCGGATGGCTGACCGAATTGTACCTTCCATTGTTGGCATTGGCGATGCCGATCAAGCTCGTCGTCTTTCATTATACCGGACAATACAGGGGTTCGTGGCGATATGTCGGCTTGTCGGACCTGATGGGTGTCATACGCTCGTCACTGATGGCCACGTTTCTGTTCCTGACGGCGTATTTTCTGCTGGAGAACACCTGGTACTGGGCTTACGGCGTCAATCTGATCGATCGGTCGCAGACCAACCCCACCTTGGGTCTCGAAGCGCTACGGCAATCGGCGGTCTTCGGTTTGGATTGGGCGGCGACGGTCGGGTTCGTCTGCGCGGCACGTGTGCTGGTGCGGTTCTATCACGAGGAGATCCGTCCGCAGCGGATCGGCGACGTGCGGCGGGTGCTGATCGTCGGTCATGGCGACACCGGCGAGGCGCTGGTGCGCGAGCTTCTGCGCATGCCGGATGCGCCCTACCACTGTGTCGGGATCCTCGACGACGAAGCGCGTCTCTGCGAACGTGTGCATGGTGTCGAGGTGATCGCGCGTACCGAGAAGATTCGCGAAGTTTGCGAACGGCACGGGGTTCAGGAAGTGCTCATCGCGCTTCCGCGCGCGACTCCGAAAATGATCCGCAGCCTGGTTGAACGCTGCGAAGGCACGGGCGTCAAGTTTCGCACCGTTCCCGCGGTCAGCGACGTCATATCGGGTCGCGTACAGGTGAGTCAGATCCGGGAGGTCGACATCGCCGACCTGCTCGGACGTGAGCCCGTCAAGCTCGACGCCGCGAGGATCGGCGAGCAACTCCGCGGAAAGCGCATCCTCGTGACCGGGGCGGGCGGCAGTATCGGCTCCGAGATGTGCCGACAGATCGCGACGTTCATGCCGAAACGTCTAATCCTCGTGGAACAGGCGGAAAACAACCTCTTCGAGATCGAGCGTGAGCTCCGCGACCTCCACCCGGGTCTCGACGTCGTGCCTTATGTCGCCGATATCGTCGACCGTGATCGCGTCCGCGCGATCTTCCGGCGCGAGGCACCGTCCACCGTGTTTCACGCCGCCGCCCACAAGCACGTGCCGATGATGGAGGTCAATCCCGGCGAGGCGATCAAGAACAACATTGTCGGGACCCTTACGGTCGCGGACGTCTCCGTCGAGTTCGGCGTGGACGAGATGGTGATGATCTCGACGGACAAAGCCGTCAACCCGACGAGCATCATGGGGTGTAGCAAACGGGTCGCCGAAATCTACGTTCAAGGGCTCAACGAACGCGGCGAGACGCAGTTCGTCACGGTACGATTCGGCAATGTGCTCGGCAGCAGCGGTAGCGTGGTGCCGATCTTTCGCCGGCAGATTGCGGCCGGCGGTCCCGTAACCGTGACCCACCCGGATATGACCCGGTACTTCATGACGATCCCCGAGGCGGCGCAGCTCGTCCTGCAGGCGGGTACGATGGGCAACGGCGGTGAGATCTACGTGCTGCATATGGGCGACCCGGTCAAGATCGTCGATCTCGCGCGTGACATGATCACCCTGAGCGGTCTGCGGCCCGGCAAGGACATCGAGATCGAGTTCATAGGTACCCGACCCGGCGAAAAGCTCTTCGAAGAGCTCTCGAACGAAGGCGAGCACATCGGGGACACGGCCCATCCCAAGATCGGAATCTGGAAGCACCGTGCGGAGGATTGGCCCGCTGCCTGCGAGGGCATCGATCGATTGCGCCGAATGGCGGATTCGGCCGACCTCGACAAGATCCAGCGCGAACTCAAGCGAATCGTACCGGAGTATCAGCCGGGTGAGACCGGCGGGGTAGCACCCAAGGCGCGCGAATACACACCCCATACCGCGTCGCAAGCGCCTGCTTCACAAACGCAGTAGGGCGGCGGGGCGAAAGCCGTTCGCAGGCGTTTCGCTTGCCGATCCGCGGCGGTAATCTATCTTGTTCTTCGGCGGTTGGTTTGGACGAGTGCCGAAGTCAGGATAGGAGCGCAGCGTGAATCCGACGATAACAACATTCCTGACGGCGCATCCGTCGGACGTTCTCGACGCGGGTGTGGATTTCGTGCTCGACAGGGTGTGTGGCGAACTCGGTGCTACCGGGCTAGCGGTGTGGGCGGCGCTGCCCGCGACCAATCGACTGTGCGTGCGGCAAGACGCCGCGTGTTTCGACTCATCACCGGGCGGTCTGCTGTTCGCCCCACAGGCGCGGCACTATCAGGCGTCTCGTCTCAAGCCCATCGTCGCCCCGGATGCGAAGGGTCGGGATCCGCTCGCGCGGATCGCCGCGGCCTGCGACCAGCGGTCGACACCGCTTCGTGTATGCGTTTCGGCGACCCGAACGGGCCTTCTTGCTGCTCGACATTCGGAGATGGCGGCGAAGAGCTTCCTCGATGTGGCGTCGCAGAAGTCTTTGTGTCCGGCCAATCCGGACGTCGGCGCTTACCTCGTCGGTCTCGCCCGCGATTTGTCCGAGAGTCACCATCTGGCAGGCGTCCATTTCGCCGACTTCACGATCCACTGGTCCGAGGCGTTCGACCCGACGCTCGAGACGGGCGTGGAAGTGGCCGACGTCGTGAGGACGCTCCTGTCGGTGTGCTTTTGCGAGTCGTGCCGTCAGGCGGCGGGGGCGGCGGGCGTCGAGTTTGAGCCTGCGCTGGCGTTGGTCAAGGCCGTCGTCGAGAAAGGGCTGGCCGGTTCGCTCGGGAGCGACGTCTGTCTCAAGTCAATCCTCGCGGACGGCGAGCCGTTGGCCAAATACCTGAACGTTCAAGCGGACGTGCTATCGACGCTGCTGGAGAGGATCCGCGACGCGTGTTCGTGCGACCTCATCCTGGACCGACCGTTCAATCCGCCGATCGCCGACGCCGTGCCAAATGTTGACATGTCGATACCGGCGGCCGTGGCCACCAGCGTGGATGCGCTGCACGACGCGGCGACGGTCGCGTGTTTCGCCGCGCGGCGTAACGAGATTCGCTTCACCGCCCGCGCCCTGGCGACCGCGCCCGCGTCACAGGTTGTGACCACGATGGGCGACGTCGCCCGCGCGGGGTTCGCTGCTATCGTACTGGACGACTACGGACTGCTGCCGGAAACGACATTCGACGCGATCCGCCAGGGCATTCGCTTCGCCAGGCGGTCGGCGGGGTAGGCCGAATGCCGC
>JADFHG010000251.1 GCA_022567365.1 Planctomycetota bacterium
CGAGGATCGTCGATACCCGCGCCCGCTGCGCCGATGGTGGGTTCCGCGCCCTACAGCTTTCGCGGTATCTTCACGATCTCATACATCTCGATCACGTCGCCGGCGTGAACGTCGTCAAATCCCTCGAGGCGGATGCCGCACTCGAGCCCTGACCGTACCTCTTTCACGTCCTCCTTGAAGCGGCGGAGCGATGAGAGCTTGCTGCCCTCCCGCACTACGACCCCGTCCCGTATGACTTTGGCCAAATGCCCACGGTCCACCGTACCGCTCGTCACATGACAACCCGCGACCACGCCGAGCTTGCTGATGTGGAACACCTCGCGCACCTCGGCCGACCCCCTGGTCTCGATCTTCTCCTCCGGGGCGAGAAGGCCCTCGAGGGCCTTCTTGATGTCGTCGGTCACGTTGTAGATGACACGGTAGGCACGCACGTCCACACCCAGCCGATCAGCGAGACGCCGCGCCCCCGGCGAGGTATCCACCCGGAAGGACACGATGATCGCGTTCGAGGTGGCCGCCAGTTGTACGTCACTGTCGTTGACCGGCCCGACACCGGCATGGCGAATCGCCAGTGTGACCTCGTCGGCCGACATCTTTGTCAGCATCTCGCGCAGCACCGCGACGCTGCCGTCGACGTCGGCCTTGATGATCACGTTGAGCTCGGGAATCTCTTCGGAATCGCGGCGAAGGAACATCTCCTCGAGGGTGTTCATCTTGCGCGACTGTTGTCGGTTTTGCTCGATGCGCGTTCGCTTGATCTCGCCGGCGATCTCGCTCGCCACCTGCAAGGTTTCCACGCAGTAGAGCTTGTCGCCGGCGACGGGCACGTCGCTCAGACCCCAAACCTCGACGGGCACCGCCGGGCTCGCCTCCTTGACCCGTTTGCCACCGTCTCCCACGAGCGCCCGAACCTTGCCGAACGCGTTGCCGCAGACGACGACGTTGCCCACGCGGAGCGTACCGTCTTGCACGAGCACGGTGACAACCGGACCGACGCCGGGTTTCGTTTCCGCCTCCACCACGGTTCCTTCGGCCGGCAACGTCGGGTCCGCCTTCAGGTCAAGCAGATCGCTCAACGCGGACAAATGCTCGATCAGCTCCGCGATCCCTTCGCCCGTCACCACCGACGTCGGAATCACGTCGATTGTCCCACCCCATTCGGAGGGTGCGAGGTCGTGCTCGGCGAGTTGACCGTAAATCTTCAGCTTGTTCTGGTCGCCGAGATCGATTTTCGTCAGCGCGACCACGACCGGAACCTTCGCCGCTTTGGCATGGTTGATCGCCTCGACGGTTTGCGGCATCACCCCGTCGTCCGCCGCAATGATCAAGACGACGACGTCCGTCAATTCCGCGCCGCGGGCGCGCATCGCCGTGAACGCGGCGTGGCCCGGCGTGTCCAGGAAGGTGACCGTGCCATGTGGCGTCTTGATGTGCGTCGCGCCGATATGCTGCGTAATGCCGCCGTCCTCGGTGGCGACGACCTTCGTCTTGCGAAACGCGTCGAGCAGACTCGTCTTACCGTGGTCCACGTGCCCCAAGACCGTGACCACGGGCGGGCGGGACTGAGGATGTGCGCGCTCGCGCTTCGCAAACTGTTCCTTGATCTCGTCCAGTTTCGTCTTGGCGGCCACGACGTGGAGCGTGATGTCGAAGTGCATGGCCAACAACTGAGCCGCTTCGGTGGGGAGTACCATGTTGATGTTGGCGATGAGGTTCTGTTCGTCGCGGAGGGCGGTCAGGCACTGGATGAAGTTGAGGCCCGTCGCGGCGCAGAAGTCCTTCATGTAGATCGGCTCGTTGATCGTCACATCGGTCTTGGGCTCCGCGGCTGCCGCCGCACCGCCATGAGCGCTTCGTCGACCGTGTATTCGCCGCCCCGTCGCACCGGCCAACCGCTGGCGACGCTCGGCTAGATCGCGGTCTCGGTATTCGGTGAGCCGTTCGCCCGCCTCACTCGTACGCCCCGCGGCGCGCCGAGGACTGATTCTGCCGCGACGCGGCCCGGCTTTTCGCGCCTCACCAACACTGGGCGCCGGTCTCGACACCGGCGGTCTTGCCGGGGTCGTGTCGCCGGCACTCGATCGCGGCGGCAACGAGCGCGGGGCACGCTGCGCGCTGTAGTCGATAGGCTCGTACCGAACGACGCGCGGTCCCTGGAGCTTGGCCGGCGCGGGCACGTTTTGTGGGCCGGCTGCTTGAATGCGATCCGGCTTCTTGGAGTCCTCAGCCGCTTCAGCACCTCCAGGCGGTTCGCCGGAGCGGTCGGGATGTTCTTCAGCCTCGTCGGTGCCGGAATCCTTGACCACCCCCGCGTCGGCGGGCGGCTCGATCGCAGCGACCGCAGAAGACGCTTCGTCGGCAGCTATAATCGCAGACCCATTATCCTCGCGACCCGATGCTACCTCCGGCAGGCCCGGATCCGACGCGGGCACGCTCACGCCGGCGGACGATGGCGCCGCGTCGTCAACGTCAACCATCACGTCAGCAATCGGTGCCGCGGTTTCCACGGCTGGCGCCTCGGCTACGGTGACAACCCCCGCCTCCACTTCTTCATCCACCGCCGAAGGCGAGGATTGCTCTGTGGCGGATACGCCTGCGACAACGGGCGCGGCCACGTCTTTGCTGACGGGTACGGCGGACTCCGCGGTCACCACCGCGCCTGTCGGGGTTGGCGCCTCCACGGTCGTGGCGGGCCTGCGCTTACGGCGCGCTTTGCCGAGATCGATCCGAGCTGTGGTCTCAAGTACGGTATCGTGACTCCCTTCGCTGAACCACTCCCGAATGGTGGCGTCCAGACCGGCGCTCAGGGTAGACATGTGGTTCTTGACGACGGAGCCCAGTCCCTCGGCGCGACACTTCTCGAGTATCACCTTGCTCGGGACGTTGAGCGTCTTCGCCAGGATGTGAACGCGCATCTTCTCAGACAAGGACCGACTCCTAAACACCTACAACGATGCCAGTGGGTCGCCTGCCGCCGCGGTTGGCGATTGCCCGGCGTCAGCCCACTCCCTCTCCGGTCTCGCCGGCTTCGACGATTGACTCCGAAGACCCCTCGCGCGGCGTGTCCTCGGCCGGGTTCGTCTCGCCGTCTGTACCCGCAGGGGCACTTTCCGACTGCGACCGTGGTTTCTCTTTCCCGTCGTCCATCGATACGCCCGGCTCCACCGTGTCGCCGGGCGCAGCGGTGTTCGCACTATTCGCACCGTCGTCGGAGTCATCCGCACTACTCGTACCGTCGTCCGAGTCGGCCGCACTGCTCGCGACGGCCTGTTCCACCGCGTCGCCATTCGCCCCCGACGCCTCCGCGGACGATTCCGTCGCGGATTCCTCGGACCCACCCGCGCCCGCGGCTTGCTCTTTTTCCGCCAGCCGTTTGGCCGCCTCGGCCTCCTTCGCCGCCTGGGCCTCTTTCGCGGCGTTGGCCACGGCTGCGGAGGCGGCTGTGATGATTCGCTCCGCGACCTCCGCCTCCAGTCCCAACTCCTTGACCAGGGGATCGGCCCCGATCTCCTCGAGGTCCGCGGCGGAAAGCACTCCGAAGGCCATCATCTTGTCCAGCAGAAGATCCTCGACGCCATCGACACCCCGCAGCGCGCTCTCGAGCCCGTCGATGCTCTTGTCGTATTCCTCGGGCGTGAGAATATCGATGTCCCACCCCGTCAAGCGGGCTGCCAGGCGCACGTTCTGCCCCCGCTTGCCAATGGCGAGGGAAAGCTGCTCTTCATTGACGATGACGGTGGCCCGCCCCAACTCGAAACAGAGATACGTTTCCTTGACTTCGGCCGGTTTGAGCGCGTTCCCGATGAGGATCTGCGAGGATTCGTTCCATCGGACGATGTCGATCTTCTCGCCGCCAAGCTCGTCGACGATGTTGCGGATCCGACTGCCGCGCACGCCGACGCACGCACCGACCGCGTCCACCTTGCTGTCAATGGAGGAAACGGCGATTTTTGTCCGGTAGCCCGCCTCACGCGCGAGCGCGCGGACCTCGATGATCCGCTCCGCGACCTCGGGTACTTCTATTTCGAAGAGCTTGCGGATGTAGTCCGGATGGGTCTGTGTCAGTACGATCCTGACGTCGCTCTGCAACTCGCGGACGTCGAGGATCATGCCGCGCACCCGCTCTCCCGACTGGTGCATTTCGCCGGGAATCTGCTCGCTTCGCGGGAGGATCGCCTCCGTGCGCCCCAGGTTTACCGTGAGCGCCCCGCCTTCATAGCGCGTGACCGTTCCCGATACGATCTCGCCTACGCGCTGCGAGTATTCATTGAAAATCGAAGTGCGCTCGTCCTCGCGGATCTTCTGGATCATGACCTGCTTGGCGGTCTGCGCGGCGATCCGGCCCAGCGTTTTCATGTCGATGGGCTCGCCGCAAACCGTCGCCGTGATTTGTCCGCTCATCCGGTCGATATGCACGATCACATCTTCGGCGTCGTCATACGCTTTTCGAGCCGCGGAGATCATCGCCGCTTCGAGATCGGCAAAGATGCTCTCCTTGTCGATGCTCTTGTCACGGCTTATCGAATCGACGAATCGGATCAAGTCGGTATTCATTGGGCTTCCAGCGGTTGTTCAGTCATCCAACTCCGCGGCACGCGGACCTGCTCGTCGGGGTCGCTCCTACGGGCGTCGTACCCCTGTCCGGTCGGTCCGCGAACCGTGCAAAAAAAAGTGGGCGCAAACTGCGAGCCCACGAGCAGACGGAACAATCTGGCGGTTGGTCAGGAACCGTTAGCGCATCGCGCTTCTCCTGTCGCGGTGACGCGCCGGCTCACAACGGCCGGTGCGCTTGCGATCAAACCGGTCAGTTCGCTCAAGCCTGGATTGCAACAGCAGGCTCACTCATTCCGCACCACCCATTCTCGCCAGGGCACCACGCCCAACATCCGTCGCATCGCGCCTGATCGCACCCACGCGACCGACAGCAAACCATTCCCACGCCAACCGTTACCGCGCGCCCGCCATTCAATCCGAAGCTTCGGCGCGCCATACTGTGGCGATAACGCGCGGATTATAGACCATGGTGACGCCGTGTCAATTCATCAACCGAGACACCGCGCGTTCGAGACCGCTTTCGTCTATTTGAGGCACCGGACGCCTTGAATGAACACCTGCTGTCCGCGTATGATGCTGCCGAGCAAACCGCGATCCGCGATTACAAAGCACGTCGGATGCCCACAGCCGACCCGGTCCAACCTACGTACGAAAGGCAGATTCATGGTATCCAAGTATTTTGTTAAGTGTGGCAGGATGACGGCTGGAATCCTATCCGCGATCCTTGTGTTTACTTGTGGTTGCACGATATCAGTGATGCCGGATACGGGGCCGGCACCGTCGGGCGGAGGCGCCGTCGGAGGTGATGGACCTGACGCGACGGTCACCGTTCGATTCCGCAACCTCACCACGAGTGACGCGGTCGATGTCGAGTTCTTCGCCACGAACGAGCCCGTGGATAATCTCCCGGACGACCTATTCCTCGATAGCAACAGCGTGACCGCCAGCATCGGACTCGCCGGCTCCGGTCTTATCGGACCCGGGCAGGAGGATGAGATCGAGTTCCCTTGTACCGAGGATCTCGTCCTGGGCACGCTGGGCGGAACGTTTCTTGACGACGAGAGTGGCGAGACCCAAGGGACGGGCGACCAGCGATGGTCCGAACAAGGTCCGCAATTCAGTTGCGGCGCCACCATCGTGTTCGAGTATTCAACAGTAGGCGATGCGTTCGTGACGCAGCTCAAACTCGAGTAGCGCGCGCGGCTCGACATGGCGGCGGGTGGCCGCGACGCACCTCGCCGAACGCAGTGCCATGACCGGCGCGGCGGGGCAGCCCGTTGAAAAAAGTAGCGGCCGCCCCCCGTGGCGGCCGTGCAGCGCCCGACAACGTGGGCTGACGAAAGCGCCATCGTGTGCTAAAGCAAGCGGCTCGTGTAGTGATACGGAATTGGGGAGGCGTATCCTGATCCGAACCGCGCCCGT
>JADFHG010000252.1 GCA_022567365.1 Planctomycetota bacterium
CGTCGGATGATGAACCCTGCGTCTCGCTGTACGTCCAAACACCGGAGACAATCAACGGCAAGGTGATCGGCAGACTAGGGCGCGCGCCGACGTTCCTGACGCCCGCGGAATGGGGCACGGTCAACGTCAGCGACGAAGCCATCGTGCCCGACACAACCTACATGGTGCAGACCGAGCTTGTCGGAAACGCACTGTCGCAACCCGGGTTGGCCACGACTTGGTTGTGGGCCGACGCCAACAACTCCGGCGGACAGGTCGACTTCGACGATGTTGTCTGCATCTTGGACGGCTTTGCGGGCGCCTTCGCCGGTCCTTGCAGCTTCTTCGGTTCGGACATCGAGGCCGGAGTAACCAACGTCACCATCGACTTCGACGACATCTTGGCCGCACTCGATGCGTTCAGCGGCGCGGAGTACTTCGATAACCCGGCGCACGTGGATCCGTGTCCGTAGAACGGGTGACGGCAATTGGGATGTCCGGGGTTGCGTCGTCGCGAAGGAGATTCGCTTTCAGAACGACTTCGACGGTGACAACAGATCGTTCTCGATCATTCGGGATCGCACAACCACCCCGGGTGACTTGGGCGTCGAAGTGGACGCCGGCCTCGTGCGTCTTCGCATGTGGGGAAGCCCGGCGGTGAGCCGGGTCGTGTGCTTCAAGTTTATGGCCCTATCATCCGGCGTTGGATCGAGCCCGAGATCCGCCGGGTCGACGCGGCGCAAAAACCCACTCGGCAGGCGGGTTAGGGGATCCGCGCGCGTCTTGCCCCGGCGCCGGCGGACGATTTCGATCCCTATGGCGGCGAATTAACCCTACAACGCATCCCGCGGCGTCCGCCACCCCCACCCATACGGAAGCTCCGCCAGAACGCCTTCCCGCGAGGGGGTTCTTACGGGAGAATCAATCCTCCAAAGCCGGCGTCCCCATGAGATGGATGCGGTTGGTCATCAGGCAATAACCAAGTACGCTGAAGCCGAAGCGCTCGCAGTGCCCGCGGAGGAATTCGAGGTACGCACGGCGGTCGTCATCAACGAAGAAAACACCCTACTACTCCGGGCACGCACCGTTGAACATCGTGAGAAACCCGTTGTGCTCGATTCGGGCGGACCCCGCATTGGGAGACGTCCAACACATAGTGCTCCAGGCAGCAACTGATAACCGAGTACGGATTGCTGACGATGCTGCACTTCGCCCCATCGATCAGATTCACGAAGCGTCTCGCCGTGCGGATAGAAACTCCTGAAGCACCACTTGGGCGGCTATGCGGTCACGGTGTTTCTTCTTCTGTTTGTGGGTCAGGTCGGTGCCGCCCATCAGTTGGTCGGCCTGAAAAGAGGAGAGTCGCTCGTCCCAATAGTGCACCGGACGCCCTGATAGACGCGCGAGCGCTTCGCCGAAAAGGCGCGCCGTCTTCGCCTGTTTGCCTTCGGATCCATCCATATTCAAGGGGAGCCCGACGACGAAGGCGCTGACTTGATACTCCTTCGCCCGCGCGATGACCGCACGTGCCTGCGCCTGGGGGTCGGCGCGCTCTTCGATCGTCGCGAGGGGCGAGGCCAAGCTGCCCCCGGCATCGCTGACCGCAAGGCCGATTCGTTTCGTTCCGTGATCGATCCCGAGGAATCGAGGCATGGGTCGTGATCCTTGCCTGGCAGCCTGTTGAAGAACAACCTGTTTTGTGGGACCGACTGGGAAGTCGGTCCCACTTACTTGTTCAACAGTCTATGGGCAGCAAGTGTCCCACATTCCCTCGATCGCCTGCGAGTAATGCGGTGGAAAACGGCTCGGTGTCCAACACACCTGATCTTCGCGTGTGCTTCGCGGGGTGTATCCGCTCATTACTTGTACCGGTCGCCGTAGCGCTGATTGATGTTATCGACCAGTTCCTTGATTCCCTGAGCGTCGCGCTTCTTGCAAATCAGCGTGGCGTCGGGCGCATGCACGATGACCAGATCGTCGACGCCGATCGTGGCGATAAGGTGGTCCGTTTCCGCGACGACGATGTTGCCTCGTGAGCCGAGGTGAACGACGTTTTCGCACGCCGAAACATTGCCATCCGTGTCGGCCTCGACGACCGATTCGAGCGCCGGCCACGAACCAACGTCCACCCACGTGCAATCCATCTCCACGGCAAGTACCCGCTCGGCCCGTTCCATCACGGCGAAGTCGATGCTGATCCGCATGAGCGACGGATATAGCCTCTTCAACGTCGCCGCACGCTGGTCCGTGTCCCACGCGGCCGCGATTTCTCGCGCGGCGTCGTGCGTCGGGCGCAGGTGTTTTTCGAGCTGCGCGAGAATGGCCGGTGCCTTCCACGCGAACATGCCGCTGTTCCAGAAATATTCTCCGCTGGCCACGTACTTCATGGCCGACCCGAGACGCGGTTTCTCCGTGAACTTCTTGACCTCATACACGCCGTCCGCGACGCAGTCGCCCTTCCGGATGTACCCGTATTGTGTGTCGGGCCGATTCGGTTTGATACCGAACGTGACGAGTGACTCGGGGTTGTCTTCGGCGGTGGCATACGCCTTTTCGACGGCCGCGGCGAAGCGATCGATCGGCGTGATGATGTGGTCCGCGGTGAAGACGCCGATGACCGCATCGGGATCGCGCTCATGCAGCACGGCCGCGGATAGGGCGACGGCCGCGGCGGTATCGCGACCTACGGGCTCCCCGATGAGGTTTTCCGCCGGCAATTCGGGCAACTCTTCCGCCACGAATGGCAGATGCGTGTCGTTGGTGATGACGAAGATCGCATCGGAAGGCAGTACGGCCGACACCCGTTCGTATGATTGGCGCAGCAGGCTCTTTCCTTCAAAGAGCCGCAAGATTTGCTTTGGGCGGCTCCGCCGGCTGAGGGGCCAAAGCCTCACGCCCGCGCCCCCGGCCATGATTACGGCTTTTCGCATGACGCAGGTCCTTTCCGCACTTCGATGTCACCCCTCATCGTACTCGTAGAAATCCACTCGTTCCAGCGGCGCGAATTCCAAGATCATCGACCGCGTATCGCCGTCCTGGAACAGCACCCTAACCTGGGTGCGCCGCGCTCCGGGCTCCAGCGAGACGATCTTGCCCATGCCGTGCAATGGATGGCGCACAAGCGTGCCGTTCTCCCATAACGCCACGTCGTCCGGAAGCCGACCGCGATCAGGCACCGGCGCGGACGACTTGCAAACCGCGCCTTGCCGGATGGATTCTACCGCATCTTCGGGCAGTTCGTCGAGAAACGGGCTGCGGACCTTACGCTCCGTTCGACCGCGGAGCATCCGATACCGGGCGTGCGACAGGGTGAGGCGCTGCTTGGCCCGCGTCATACCGACAAAACACAGACGCCGCTCCTCCTCTTCGTCCGCCTCCTCCTCCTCCCGGCGGAACGGCAAGATGCCGTCCTCGACCCCGACAATATGGACCTCCTCGAACTCGAGACCCTTGGCCGAATGGAGCGTCATCAGCGTGACCGCCCGCAGCTCGCCTAGCATCGTGTCGGCATCACCCAAGAGCGCCGTGTGCTCGAGCCAGTCGACGACGGTCGCATCAGGAAACTCGTCTTGAAACTCGGTGGCCGCGCTCGCGAGTTCGTTGATGTTCGCCAGGGGTGTACGGTCTGACTCGCCGATCGATCCGGGCACTTCCGCATACATCGCCCGCAGCCCCGATTCACTCACGACCCGCTCGACCGCCTGACCCGGCGGCGACTGCAACACGGGCGCCAGCGAGAGGATCAACTCGCCGAAGCCGCGTACCTTCGCCGCCCCGCGCCCGAGAAACGACAGATCGCGATTGTCCGTCAAGATGTCCATCAGGCGCCGCCCTTCGACAATCGCGCGCTCGATCAGCCGCTTGACCGTCGTCGCACCGATGCCTCTAGGCGGCGTATTGATGATTCTCAGAAGTGCGACTTCGTCTGCGGGGTTCATGAGGATGCGCAGGTACGCCAATACGTCCTTGATCTCTTTTCGGTTGTAGAACTCCAAGCCACGGGCAACAGTGTAGGCGATGCCCGCGCGCATCAGGGCCTCCTCGATACCTCGACTGAGCGAATTGACCCGGTAAAACACCGCGATCTCACCCGCGTCGGTGCCGGCCTCAATCCGCGAGCGAATCTCCGCCGCGACCGATTGGGCCTCCTCCACCGAGGATTCGTGTTCGACGACGCTTACCTTCGGTCCCTGCGCATTGTCCGTCCAAAGCGACTTGATCTTGCGGCTCACATTGTGGGCGATCAGCGCGTCGGCCGCGGCGAGTATCCGCTTTGTCGATCGGTAGTTTTGCTCGAGACGAATCACATCGGCGTTGGGGTAGTCCCGTTCGAACGAGAGGATATTGCCGATGTCCGCGCCGCGCCACCGATAGATCGACTGATCCGGATCGCCCGTGACGCAGAGGTTCGAGCGGTCCAGGGTGAGCAGCCGGACGATTTGATACTGTGCGGCGTTCGTGTCCTGATATTCGTCGACGAGCACGTGGGTATATCGCTCCTCGAGACGCTCGCGCAGCTCGACGTCTTCTCGCAGCAGAATCGCGACGCGCATCAGCAGGTCGTCGAAATCGAGGCACGCGGTTCTTGTGAGCAAGTGCTCGTATGCGCCGTAGATCTGCGCGATCGTGCGAGTCCGCCAATCGTATGCGGCGTTCGAGTAGTCAGACGCCGAACGCATCGCGTTCTTCGCGTTGCTGATGTCGGGTTCGATGGCCGCCGGTCGCCATTGCTCGGTTGGAAGGCCCACGGCGACCACGGCCTCCTTGAGGAGTTTTCGCCTGTCGTCGCGATCAACGATCGTAAAGCTGCGATCGACGCCCGCCCGTTCATGGTGAATCCTGAGCAGCCGCGCGCACAGTGCGTGAAACGTGCATACGGTCATGCCCTCGCCGATTCCCGTGGCGTCGATACGCTCGCGCATTTCGCGGGCGGCCTTGTTGGTGAACGTAATCGCGAGGATTCGCTCCGGCCTGCTGACTGTCAAGGCAAGGTGAACCGCGCGCCGAGTAATGACGCGGGTCTTGCCGCTCCCCGGTCCCGCGAGCACGAGGAGCGGCCCGTCCGTGTGCTCGACCGCCGTGCGTTGAGGCGCGTTCAGATCCGAAAGGAGGTACTCGATCGACGACCGGCTTGGTCTGGGCATGGTAGCCTGTATAGCCGGTGGCCTGGGCAACGTCCACAGACCTAGAAGTGGTTCCACTCGCATCGCGGCCACGATGCATCAGGAGTAGCAGACCGAGTGACCCCAAGTGCATGAGGTTGAGGCACATCGGGCGCGCCGGATCAAGCGGCACCACGAGCATTAACGCGAGTGCCGTCAGGCGCGTCGGACCGATCGCGCGCTGTACGCCGCTGCGGTTGTCGCCACGGACAGCGTCACCTTCGCCGTGCCGGGAAGAGCCGTCAGCCCGTGCCGTGGTACCAACTGATTCCGGCCGAGCCGCCACGAGCCGGTCGTTCCTGCTCCAAGCCACGGAACTTGCCACGGTGGAGTGAATGCGCTGCGGTGTCCTCGCGCATGCACGATCATTGGCCGCTTGACAGGCATCCGCCCGCTCCGTACCTTGCCGCGACCTGTTGCGGGGTAGAGCAGTTGGCAGCTCGTCGGGCTCATAACCCGGAGGTCGCTGGTTCGAGTCCAGCCCCCGCTATAAACCCCTGGAGATGACCTCGACGCAAGTCGAGGTTTTTCAATGGGTTACGGCGCTTTCATTTTCGTCTACAATCGCGCCTACCGAAGCTCCCCCTGCTGTTTGGCGAGCCGAGGATGGAACCTGCCCCGGCATTGCCGCGAGTCCGCGCGGATCCCTCGGGTCCTGACGGTGGCTGGCAGACCAAACGACCGCCACACGAGGCTCGAACCTGCTCGAGCCACACGCTACGAGCCTATGACCACCGCGAACCCGGCGTGGTCGGCACAGGGTGTCGGCGCCATACGTCGTCTGCTGTTCCGGCAAGTCCGTGCCGTTGTCGGCCTT
>JADFHG010000253.1 GCA_022567365.1 Planctomycetota bacterium
TGACGGACAGTGAAAAGCCGAACCAGTCACCCTTTGCTTCGTCGGAGGCGGTCAGCTTCTGCTCTTCGATCCACGTGTTCCCATTGAAGCGGTATACATACGCGGAGGTCAAATCGAACTTGATGCCGACTCCAACCACGATCACGTCACCACTGACGGACACCATCGATCCGAATGCGCCAATCGGTGGACCATCGGAGGCGGTCAGCTTCTGCTCTTCGAGCCACGTGCTCCCATTGAAGCGGTACACATACGCGGAGCCAGAAGGGTCGTCGAGGACCGCTGCCACCACGACCACGTCTCCGCTAACGGATACCGAAGCGCCGAACCGATCGTCACCGCCAGCGTCGGACGCCGTCAGCTTCTGCTCTTCGATCCAACTGCTGCCATCAAACCGGTACACATATGCGGAGCCCGAATCGAGTCCAGCGTCGTCGTCGCGCCACGACCCGACCACGGCCACGTCCCCACTGACGGATACGGTGAAGCCAAACCAATCACTTGTTTCGGCATCGGAGGCGGTAAGCTTCGCACCCTCGTTGACCCGGCACTGTCCAACGGCAGGCTGGGTCGCGACCGTTGAAACGAGAGTCATCGACGCGAGTGACAGTAGCAGACGTGACAGCTTCATATCGAACCGCCGTGGTGAATGGTTTCGATGAACGCGGTCGTTTATTCTAACCGATTTTGGTCGGGTGGTGCAACGCGAACTTCCGGCTCCTTCCGACCGGCGTGCTGGTTCACACCCGGGGGCGGGTGTGCCACATTGGGCGTGACACAATCGGCGGGGATTCTTCCGAGCCCCAAGCACCAGCGCGGGGTCTTTGCCGACACTGGCGAGCCAGCTTGCTGGCCCACGAGCATTTGGACCCGCTCGCCGTTACAACCGGCTTGCCGGCGCTCGGGGCTCGGATCACATGTACGCCGCGGGGCAGCCCCGGAGGGGCGGTAGGACGTAGCCACGGGCGCAAGCCCGTGGAACGCGCTTCGCACGTCGGATACTCCGACATTCGCAACATATCAAACGCCGAAAGATCGCGCGGGCTGAAGCCCGCGGCTCAGTTTTCATTTTGTTGGGGATCGGTATGACAGGGGATCGGGAAAATGGACTGACCGTTACGTCGCCGCGTCCGTCTTTTCGAGAAACGCACGAAGCAGTGGCAGGATGCGCTCGTGGGCGTCTTCGACGACGTAATGGCCGGCGTCGGCGAAGCGGTGCACCTCGGCATCGGGGAAGCGGCGGGTCCAACCGTCGAGGAATCCCTCATGGAAGCAGAAGTCTCGCATACCCCAGAAGATGATCATCGGGCGGTCGGCAAACCCCGGGAGCGCTTCCTCGATCTCTCGAAGGATCTTGTGGCTAGGGATTGACGGCTTTGCCGTTCGATGAAGATTGTGCGACTGGGGGTTGAGGCTGCTGAGAGTGCGTCCTAAAGGCCCCTCCCTCACGGTCGGGTTTTGGAAAGAACCGGGGTGCCCGCCGGTTTTAGGACGCACTCCAAGCGCACCGGCAAGGCGTTGGCGCCACCGGCGAAGCCGGCTTGCCGGCCGCAACTTGGATTCCTTCACCAGGGTGGTTGACGGTATGTCGCGGACGAATCGGAGGATCGCCACGCGGTGACCATAGCTGTCATACGGCATGAGGTATCCGCGCCTTATCTCGGGCGTCATGCGTCCGGGCACCTTGCTCGCCATGTGCAGGGCCGACCGCGCGAAGGCGTTAAACCCCCGGACCAATACTTCCCCTACGATTGGCCATCCACAAACCCGAATCCTTAGCGGCGTACGTCCCTCGAGGAATGCGGCGGTGTTGAAGACGACGAAACGTTTGACGCGCTGTGGGCGGCGCATGGCCCAACCAAACCCGATCGCCCCACCCCAATCGTGAACCGCGAGCGTCACGTCGCTCACCTCGAGGTGTTCGAGCAGACGGTCTATGTTGTCGATGTGGGTCCCGAGCGTATAGGGATAGACCCTGGGTTTTTCCGAAAGACCGCAGCCGATGTGATCGGGGGCGATGACGCGAAAGCGATCCGACAGGCCGCTAATCAGGTGCCGGTAGTAGAACGACCAAGTCGGGTTGCCGTGGAGCATGACGACGACCGGGCCGGTGCCCTCGTCGACGTAGTGCATGCGGTGACCGTCGATCTCCAGAAAGTGTGATTTGAACGGGTAGTGCGGCTCGAGGGCGGAGGCCTGATCCACCATTGAAGTTTGGCTACCAATCAATACCGAGCATGACCGTGTTGAGGCCGCTGCCGATGCCCAGGAGCGCAATGGCGGACCCCGGATCGGGTGGTCGCTGCTCGACGCCGAGGGCGAGGGTAATCGGGACGGAAGCGGCGCCGACGTTTCCGAGGAACTCGAACGTCGAGTAGTCCTTGGCGAGGTCGAGCCCCAACGATTCGTACATCCTGTCGCGATGCGCCCGACCGACCTGATGGCAGAACGACCGATCGATCGTGTCGCTGGTCCAACCGAGGTTGGTCTTGAACGACTCGAACGCATCGACGGCAAGCGCACATCCGCTGATGAGCAAGGTTTCCGCGTCGGTGCTCATGTCCATCGAGGCGTTGTTCGCAAAGCCGGTGTCGGCGCTCCCGCGACAGAGACCGTTGTGTTCGGTGGCCGTGCGGACCGTGCCCCCGAGCAGACGGTGACCGGTTTGTGACACCGACTCGTGGGCCATGACGGCGGCGGCGGCGCCGGACCCGATCGTCAGCGACGCGAACGCCGCCTTGAACTGCCGGCGGCTCAGATCCTTCGTCGAAAGCAGGCGTTGGATCGTCGTCTCGACGAGCTGGCGTCCGCTCTCGCAGGCGACGACGAGCCCGCGTTTGACCTGCCCGAGTTCGATCATGTTTGCCAGGTTAATCATGCCGTTGAGGAAGCCCAAGCAAGCGTTCGAGATGTCGTAGACCATCGCCGTCGGCGAAAGCGACAGGTTGTCGTGGACGACCGACGCCGTCGCCGGTTCGAGAAAATCCCGCGATACCGAAGTGTGAAGCAGGCACTCGATCTGTTCGGGCAACACTGCGGCCGAATCCAGCGCGAGTCGCCCGACTTGGGTGCTGCCCTCGCTCGGGGGCGTGCCGGGGGCGAAGAACCGCCGTTCGCGAATGCCGCTCATTAGCTCAAGGCGACCTTCGTGGACGGAGAACCGTTCGTAGACGGGCCTGAGGCGCTGTTCGATCGCCTCCGAGGTCACCACCTCTTCCGGCAAGACGTAGGTGCAAGATTCGATGCACACGTGATCGTAGTTCATCGAGAGTCGTCGCTCCGTCCTCGATACCTGGTACTCCAAACGGCCCACCTCAGAGGGGGCGATGGGATTATACCCATTTCGACGCCGTTGCACAGGACGCCGGGCCGAACTGTCGGCGCCCTTGGTACACCGGCGAAGTCAACCGGCTGGACCGCCCTGGGGTGTGAAGCAGATGGTGCATCCTACCCAGCCGAGGGCGGCTGGGCTACGTCAACGATGTCGGGGAACGGCGCCAAACGTGAAAACCACGGGATCACGCGATCAACCATGTCCGTCGGACCATAGCGACTTCGGATGGCTGCTGCGTGACGCGGAACGGTCGGCACAACGGCCACAGAATCTCAGTTTGTGGCCTTTCTTCGCGAGGCACAATTTTGTGGCTCCGTCGAAAGCCGGACGGGTTCGGTTGATCGACCGCGGCGGCCCGGCAAACCGTCGGCAAGCCGCCGGCAAACCGGTTGGCCGGTGGTCGGCAGCTCAGGACAGAGTTCGCCTCCAAGCGGCCGCAGTCTTCGAGATGCAGCGTTCTCATCGTACCTTCTGTAGAAAAACCACTCTGCGCGTGAGTTGCGTCGGGCGCCCCGTCGTTCAGGTGCCCAGCGTCATTTCGAAATGGTGCGACGTGATGTCCAATCCCCTTGGCAGATAGAACCGGTGGGCTCCGTATCGCTGAACGCCGCTGTCGAGGTGAAACTGATCGCAACCGAGCGTTCGCGCCTGCTCGACAAGCCAGTCGAACAGCGTGCCGCCGTATCCGGTGGACCGCTTCGTCTCGGCTGTCACAAGGTCGTCGACGTACATGGTCCCGCCCCAAGCGAGCATCTCGACGACGCGAAACCCGGCCACTGCCGCGACCTCGCCGTTGTCCTCGACGAACGCGATCCGGTAGCCCTGCGATTCGATCTGCCGCTTGACCTGTGGGAGGAAGGCGGACTCGCCGAGATTCGGGCGGAGTTCGCGCATGACGGGGAAGCTGCGGGCCAGGTCGTTATCGGATTGGGCGAGGACGATGTTGGGCATTTCATGCTTGCGTGAAGTGCCAAAGGGTATACGCAGCAAAGACCGTGTTTGAGGTACGGCCCTCGATCTCAAGAGGTCGGAGAGCGCCGATCACGGCGCCGTTAGGTCTTCAATGAACGCAAGAAGTTCCTTGAAGGGTGACACATCGATGGGCGTTTGATCGAACCAGCAATGGCTCTTGTCGAGTCCCGAAGCGAGTGAAGCTCCGGCAAGGACGCCCTGATGGACGGTCCCCAAGATCGCCTTGTTGCGTTTCTTGTCCCAGTCGTTCCCCGCGATTTCGGCCATGGATGAGGCAAATTGATCGACCCGGGACATTAGGTTCTCTTGCGATTGTGTTGCGGCCTTCACGAGCAGCTCGTCCATTGTTCCGTTGTGCTCGTTGTCGGGCGCTACCCAAATGCCAATCTTGTGACCACCCGTCTCCACAACCCTTCCTGCCTCCGCGTCACGTGCATTCTTGTACGGCATCAGTTCACCAAAGCGGTTCCGGAATGCCTCTACCCGCGACGCGACACCCTTGTCGTTGGCGTCAACGACGACACCAACAGCATCGGGTTGGCATTGCTTGAGCAATCTGGCTGCGGTTTTGCCCAGCACTTCCGCAACGCCGCCAAGCGGACGCACCTCCAGCACATTGTCGTTCCGTTTGAGGTATCGAGGCAAACGCTGGTAGATCACCGCGCCTGTCTTCGCATCAGTGTTTGGTTTGGGGTAAACCGCACTTATTTCGCTGGGGAGTAACTTGGGGACTGAACTTAAGTTGGTCCAACCGGCATATTTGAGTGCCAAAGACGCAATAGTAGCTCTATCGTGAGCACCTTCACAGAGGATCATGGTCCAAGTGCTCATCAAGTGCGCCGTAAGTCGAGTCCAAGGTCGTCGCGCATGCGCCGGGCTTCTTCGGCATCGAGATTCGTCACTACGGTGCGCCCACCCTCACGCTTTAGTTGAAGGATCCGAAAGTCCTGCTTACTGCTATACAGATCTGACATGTCTTCATACGCGTCGAGGAATGCGTCCAAGGTCTCGAGACTATGCGTTGACGCAAAGAGCTGTACGTTGTGCCTGTTCGCCGCTTGTAACGTAAACTTGATGACGCGTTCCAGTACGCCGACGTGGAGCGATGAGTCGATCTCGTCAATCATTAACATCCCGTTTGCAGTGTCGACAAGATGGGATGCGATCGCAAGCGCTTTTCCGACACCCGCCCCCTGCATTTCCACGGGCATGATTCCGAGACTCTTGTGGTCGATCCGAAGCACTGCGCGCCCGGCTTTGTCCGCCCGCAATGCGACACCCTGTATTTCCGAATCGAAGGCTTGGAGGAGACTCACGACCGGCTCGGCTTGGCCCGACTCGAGGACGCTCGTCCATTGGGACGTCAGGCCGTAGGATATGCCTCTGTTGTCAATGCCGAGAAACCGCCCCTGCAGGTTGACGGCATCTGCGCGATCGAAGTCGATTTGCCTTGGTCTTATGCGGAACTCACCCAAATAGCTCGTGTTCCCGTGGATCGTCTCGATCCGAATCGTCGATACGATTTGCGCTGCCTCTGGGGGTTGATCGCGATGCGCCTCCTCCGAGTTGTCAACGAAGGGCATTACACTGCCTTGACGTATGCGCTCCAGTCGCACGCGCCGCTCTACGCCATCGCAAGCGCCTTCG
>JADFHG010000254.1 GCA_022567365.1 Planctomycetota bacterium
GTCGCACGCCGGGCGGCCGCGACCATCGCGGATAGGTTTTCTTCAGGAACCGCGTTGGGGTCGTAGGTGCAGCCGGCCGAAAGAATCATCGGACGCTCACCGGCTTGGCTCAGCGCGTCCTCGGCTTCACGTCGGACGTCCTCGCGCGAGCCGTTTGGCAGGGTGGTCAGGTTGTCGATGCCCCCGCAGACCACGGGTTTGACGTGCCCGATGACGTCGCGGATCGCGGGACCGGCCGCACGGTCGGCCCAGTTGATCACGTGTACCGGATACTCCGCGAACGTTGCAAGATTCTGAGGCGCGCCGCACACGTGCAAGATGTTCATGCACCCTCCGCCGGCGGCATCGAGGATTTGCCGGTCGCCCCTAGCCACGATTTCGTCGTACGTGTGCATACCATTCTCATCAGTATTGACCCAGTCTTCCCGCACGCTGAGGAAGATTCCGTCGGCGCCGGCTTCGATGCTCCGTTCGGCGAAGTTGGCGAGTGACTTGGAAATGGCACCAAGCGCCTCCGCCACCGCCGATCGATCTTCCGCCAGCAGTTCGCCGAGTCGCGCGTCGACGGGCGAGATCGTACCGTCCAGGACCGGCGGACGGTGCGTCTTGTCGGTCCTCGGGGTCACGATACGCCGAAGGACCGTCCAGCCATTGAAGACCGTCGTGCTCATCAGAACCTTGCCGGAAAGCTCACTCGCCAGGGCACGGATCAGCTCGAGCTGGAGCCCGAAACCCGCTTCATCGCCGCTTAGAACCGGCAACCCGCGCAGGTCGTCGGCCCGCTGGATGACGGCCGGCGTCGGGTATGGGTTGTCGTTCATCACCTTCAGGAAGTCGAGACCGAATCGATCGAGGTGTTCGAGATGGGCATCGAGCGCCGCGGGTCCGGCGGCGCATTGCGCATCGAAATGGCACCAGAAACTGACGGGCGGGCGATCGGGCTGTTGGCCCGAGAGGACGGCGTGCATTCGTTCGATTGGGGTCATGGTACTCATCGGTGTGACCCTAGGTGGCGCAGGTGCGGCGGTCAAGCCGTGGCCGTTGATGCCCGCGTCGTACGAAATGCATCATTTCGCAACGTCCAATTCCCGCAGCAGCGCTCGCCATGCGCGGCGCTCGTTGGCCGGGCGTACGGCGAGGGCGCGAAGACGGCAAGCGGCGCGGAGACGACCGTAGAATGCGGGGCTCACCTCCGCCTGACGCATGAGGTCCGCCAGCGCCGGTGTGTCCCCATACTCGAAATAACCCGGGTAGTCCTCGCCGAGCAGGCCGATCGAGCCGTCGATGCGCGAGGAGAGGACGGGTACGCCCATCGCCAGCGCCTCGCAGATCGAGTTTGCCCCGCCCTCGATGCGCGACGACTGCACGAGCAACCGGCACGCCGCGAGCACGCGAAGCGCTCGCCAGCGCGGTAACTCGCCGAGCCAGCGGTATCGCGGGTTGCGCGCCGCTTCGGTGCGGGCCTGCCTCGCCATGCTGTCTGAAAGGGCCGCACCGAGGTGCATAATGCGCACGCGCGACGACTCCGGCAGCATCCGCGCCGCGTGGGCCGCGCGGAACGGGTCCTTCACCGATCGCAAATGGCCCAGGACGCACACGTCGAACGACCGCGCCCTCGGTGACGGGAGCACGCGCGGCGGCGCGACGGACTGCACGATGACGCGCGTCTTGCTGCGAAACCTTGGCGGTAGGGCATCGACGCCGTTTCGTTGCAACACGATGAGCCGCGTCGCGAGGTCGAGCGACCGCTGCGCGGGTCTGCTGCGGTGTATGTCGTGGTATAGATCGGTTCCGGTCAATGCGACGATTACCGGCCGATCGGGATATCGCTTGCGATACGCCGCGATCGATGGCGCGCTGCGCCGCGCATGGAGTGCCACTAATATGGCACATCGCGATCCGTCGTACGCCTGCGTGACGTCGACGCGCTGCCCGAGGTCGCGAAGGATCCGCGCCCAACGAAGCGCGGTAAGCCTGTTGCCCGTACGCGATCGCGGCGGCGCCGGGGTGACGATGCAGATTCTCACGGCGCGCCCCCAGCGGTTTGACTCCGGGGACCGGCGATGGTCCGAGCGCTCTGTGGCGACCCTCGCGCGCGTTCGCATTCGACGACGCACGCCATTGAGTCGCGACATCGCGCGGATTTTGGGCAACTACAACCTTTCCCGTTTCTGTGCTCCGAGCCGCGGGCTTCAGCCCGCGCGATGTCACGAATGCTCGTCACCGTTGTTTGCCCTCGCAGGTTCGCGCGCGCTGAAGCACGCGGCTCGGTTTGGCACCACCGTGCCGCCGCGCGAGCGTGGTAATGACCGGTCGGGTGTCGAGGTCGTCGGTTGTCATCGCGGCCGCATGGTAGGCAATGGGATACGCCGCGACAATCGTGCCCGTGCGATGCCGATCAGCTTTGCGAATCGCGATGCCGGCGTTGTCGTTTTTCTCTTCGTTCGCGCCGCCGCAGGTACAAACCGCACAGACCCAATACGACATAGAACGTGATGACGCCGGTCAAGCGCCGGAAAATCGTCAGCTCCGGCTTGGCGACCGCCAAAATGAGCAGCGCGACAACCGGCGCCAGAATGTACACCCAAGTGAGCAGCTTGCCGCGGAATGTCGATTCCGGTTCGATCGCGTGTCTCCCGTCGGCGGTGGTTCGTCAGCCGGTTGAGAGACTCGACGTCTCGAGCAGACTGCGCTGGTTTGCGACGTTCCACGGCCGCCGCAAGAGGCGGTCGTATTCTCTCAATGGACTGCCCGCCCGGGACGGCATCCACTTCGGTCGTCCCGATGGTTTTGACGATAGCGTCTCGATTTCAGCGAAGTTGGCAAGCGGCGCGGGCAGGGGCGATCAATCCGTCCGACCGCAAGGCAAAGTCGGTCGACCATACCGAACGTACTGCCCGTTCCATCGCGCTCCGTAGGCGATGACACTTCCTACGGTTGGGTGCGATCTCTTGCCGGTGCCCTCATCCATGCGCCGGAAACGATACGGGCACTCGGCGGTTGACTTGATCTGTGATCACACGGAACATGCTTGCCAGCGGACGGTTAAGGGGGCGCGTGCTAATTCGGCGGCGATTTTGGCTGCGCGGCGGCTCGCGCGACTGGTGGGCTCGTGAGAACGGATACTTCGATGAACATACTGATCGCCGACAAGTTTTCGCGGGACGGAATCGACGAACTCGAGTCGGCTGGTTGCAAGGTAACGCTTGACCCGGGTCTTGCCGGGGACGCCTTGCGGGCGGCCGTGGCGGAGTCGAACTGCACGGTGCTGATCGTACGCGGCACGCGCGTTTCGGCGGACGTGGTGAGCGCATCCGCCCAGCTTAGCCTCATCGTTCGCGCCGGTGCGGGATACAATACGATCGACGTCGCGGCCGCCTCGAACCGCGCCGTCCTCGTCGCGAATTGCCCGGGCAAGAACGCGGTCGCGGTAGCCGAGCTCACCTTCGCGCTGATCCTCGCGCTCGACCGGCGGATCGTGGAAAACGTCACCGACCTTCGCAACGGTGTGTGGAACAAGAAGGAATACACCACCGCTCGGGGCCTCGAAGGGCGCACCCTGGGCATCATCGGCATGGGCAAAATCGGACAGGCGGTCGCGCGGCGCGGTGCGGCGTTCGATATGCACGTCGTCGCGTGGAGCCGATCGCTGACGGACGATCGCGCCGAGCAGCTCGGCGTGGAGTGTTGCGCTTCACCGGCGGACGTGGCCGATCGATCCGACGTTCTGAGTCTGCATCTCGCGGCGACACCGGAGACCAAGGGGTTGATCGGTGCCGACGTGCTCAATCGCCTCGCGCCCGGTAGCTACGTCATCAACACCTCGCGGGCGGAGGTGCTCGATCACGCCGCCCTTCGCGCGGCCATCCGCGAGCGCGACATCCGTGTCGGACTCGACGTCTTTGAGGACGAGCCCGCGGGCGGGAGCGGCGCGTTTTGCGACGCGATCGTCCGCGCCGGGGGGGTGGTGTATGGCACGCACCACATCGGCGCATCGACGGAACAGGCCCAGCGCGCCATCGCAGCGGAGGCCGTTCGCATCGTCACGAAGTACAAATCCACCGGGCTGGTCGACAATTGCGTCAACCTCGCCCCCTCCGACCGGGCACATTACGTCTTGGTCGTTCGGCATTACAACCAACCCGGCGTGTTGGCGCACGTGCTGGGCGCGATCAGCTTCGCCCGCGTCAACGTCGAAGAGATGGAGAACATCATCTGCGCCGGTGCGGAGTCCGCGTGCGCCCAGATCAAGCTGGACGCCCCCTTGGCGGACGACGTGCTCGAGAAGATTCGCAAGGGCGACGACCGTATCATCGGCGTCACGTTCGCGCGATTGCGCGAGTGACGGTGCGCGGGACACACGTTTTCAGTTCGTTACAAGAGTGGCGGTCGCCCCCCTTGGCGGCCGTGGAACACGCAAGACGTAGGCCGACGAAACCGCCATCGGGTTCTTCAACAGGCGGATGGTCGCCGGGAACCTCGATACGCCCGGCGGTGCTAACCCCTTTTCGGGGCGAGGCCGAGGCTCTTGCGAATCATGGTGAGCTGACCCGAGTGCAGCCCTTCGTGCCAGGCGATCCACGAAGCGAACGCGGCGCGATTCGGTGCGAAGTCGGTCCATCCCTCGGGCATCGGCGTCTCCAGTTCGCTTTCGTCCAGCGAATTGAACCACGTCAGGAGCGACTCGCGGCAGGTCGCGAGCTTGTCGATAAATTCCGCTTTTGACGGATAGTCGGCGCGGTCGGAAGTGGGCGTGGAACCCATCCCGTGCTTCGCCTTCCAGTCGGAGAGGATCGACTTTCGTCCGCCGACCTCGACGGCGAAGAGATCATCCGCATAGGCGATATGCCCGAGCACCCATGCCGTGTGGTTGCCGCCGGCCACCGGTTGATGACACATCTTGTCATCGTCGATTTCCTCCACCAATCCGAGCAGGATGTTTCGAGAAAAGTCCAACGTCGCCAGACCGTTTTGCAGTGCCGCGTTGGCCATCGCATATCCCCCTAGACCGATGTTACCCTCACACGCTGCCGGGTAAGTATGCCTCACCGGCGCAGCCGAACTCGAAACGTACAGTGTCCACGGCGCGGGCCGGCGGTCAAGGCGCGCAACCGCACGCCGGGGCGCACGGCGCCCCCCTCCGTGACAAAGCTGCTTGAACCCGCACTCCGGCGGGGCTATAATGGCAGTTGGAAAGATCCCCCTGGGAGGAGTTACGATGTCGCGTCTGATTGGCGTCTTTGGTGCGTTGTTGTTGGTCCAGGTTGCCCGGGCACAGTTGCTGCCGGGCTTCGAGATCATTCATATCACCGAGGATGAACACTTCGGTGAAGGCGGTCACTTGAACAATTGCGGGCAGGTGGCGTATTCGATACGGTTCAATTTCGTGTTTTCCACCGAAGAGGTCTTTGTCTACGACAACGGCGAGATCACTCAGCTTACGTTCGATTCATTCAACGATCGGTTGCCGAAGATCAATGATGCAGGCACGATTACGTGGACGCGCCGCATCGGTGAGCCGCAGTATGAATCCGAAATCGCGGTATGGGAGAATGGCAACTTCGAACTCCTGACAGATGACGACGTGTGGGACAGTCAGCCCTGGATTAACAATCTTGGCCACATCGTGTGGAGCCGGTTTTCCGGAGACGCATGCACGGACGCCGAGATTTTCCTGTACGACGGCGAGACGATCACACAGATTACCGACAACGGCCTTTCCAACCAGGAGGCGCGGATCAACGACAACGGTATGATCACCGCGACCGCGTACGACTTCTGCGTCGCCCCATTGCAGTCCGAGATCTTCGCGTACGTCAACGGGGAGACCATTCAGATCACGAGCGGGCAGTTCCAATCGGGTGCCTCGTCCATTAACAACCTCGGGCAAATTACGTGGTCCAGCAATGCCCCGGTGACGTTCGTCAACGATGTCCACCTTTGGGAAGACGG
>JADFHG010000255.1 GCA_022567365.1 Planctomycetota bacterium
GGTTGAAAGAGTAGCGACCGCGTCCGGCAGCGGCCGAGAAGAAGTGGCGGCCACCCCCCGTGGCGGCCGAGCAAAAGTAGCGGCCGTCCCCCCGTGGCGGCCGAGCAAGAGTAGCGGCCGTCCCCCGCAGCAGCCGAGCAAAAGTAGCGGCCGTCCCCCCGTGGCGGCCGAGCAAAAGTAGCGGCCGTCCCCCCGTGGCGGCCGTTGTGCATCCATGAATGTGGGTCAACGACACCGCCGTCGTATCTTTCAACGGGCTGACGAGAAGCGAACCACGGCGCAGTATGCCACAGACCATCTCACTACCGATCGCGGGTCCAAGCTTCATCAAGGCGAACGCCGCCGCCCCGACGACGGCGAAATCGTGGCCGACGAACGGACAAAACCCGCTTCGGGATCTCATCGCACACGGCAAGATGCCCATCGTGCTCGAGATGCACCTCACCGAAGGTGATCGTATCGGCTTCCAGCGCCTCCGGCAAAGACACCTGGCGGTGGGTTATGAACTACCCGAGCTCGCCCTTCTCGGCCAGCACATCCGCCAACTCGATCTCGCGGACGTCGAACTGCCCGAGGAGGATCGCAAACTCGCCCAGAAGCTCCAATCGTATGCGGGTTTCATCGGCTCCGGGCAAGTCGACATGATCGCCCTGAGCGACGGCGCTCGGGGGCTTGACACGCTCGACAACGCGGTCGCCGCCGAACTCCTGATCGGTCTGGGCGTCGACGCGTCCAGGCTGCTGGCGAACGTGGTCGCGCGCAATCGCTCGGCCGATCAAATCGCCCGGCGATTGCAGCACTTCGCCGAATTGGGGCTGCGCAACGCGCTTCTTCTCACGGGCGACCTGCCGGCCGACCCGACGATCCCCGCGCGATTCCCCCTCGATTCAATCGGCATGTGCGCGCTGGCGAGGCGAATGATCATCGACGGCGCGCTGCCCGAGGAGTTTTGGATTTGTGCGGCCGGGCATCCGAACGAGGACGCCGATCCGGACGGGCTGCGCACGCTGCAAAAGGCGCTTGCCGGGGCAAAGGTGATCATCACCCAGGCGATCCACTCGGTCGATGAGTTCGCGCGCTGGATGGACGGCGTCAACCGGCAGGGCGCGCTCGACATGGTACACGTCATCGCCGAGGTCATCCCGATCACGTCGGCTTCTCAACTGCGCGCCGTGGGAAAGGTGCCCGGAATACGCGTGCCCGCGTCGCTGATCAACGAACTCGAATCACAAGCCGACCGCGTCGAACGATCGGCGCAGGCTGGCCACCATCCGGCCGACTGGACGCGTCGGGAAATGCGCCGCGCAGGCGCGCGGATCACGCGGACCTTGCTGCATCGGATCCGACGTGTACCTGGCGTCAGCGGATTCTACCTCGGATGCGTCGTGGATTTCGCCGCGCACGAGGAACTGCTTCGGGAGGCACCGCTGCTGCCCGAGCACGGGGACGGCGTTCAAAAACTCGTCCGCCTCAGCGGTGCGGACCGGCAGCGCGCACTTGCCCAAGGACCGGGCGTGGAAGCGATTGTGCAGCGGCATCTGCGCGATATGCGGCGTTGGCAGCGCGGTCCGGTCCGGCGGGCCGTATCGCGCGCCGTCGGTTCCGCCTGGGTGCGGAGGCTTTTCGCCCTGTTGGAGTGGCCGAAGGTGCCGATCTTCGGGTGCAAAGGGTGCGACAGGTGCGATCTCAGTACCGACGCCCTCGTTTGCCCGCGCGGCTGTGCCAAGCAGATGTCACACGGCCCCTGCGGCGCACCGCGCCTCGTCGATGGCCGCATGCTCTGTGAGGACACCACGCGCGAATGCACCTGGTTCGCGATTCGCAACCGTCGCCGGACGTTGGGGGTCTCTTTCGCCGACCGCCTCGAGATCCGACCGGCACCCTCGCAGGGATTCTACTCGGGTCGGCGCTACAGCGCGGCGGCGGCCGTGCTCAACGGTACGGCCAAACCGCCGGCCTGGCGCCTGGGATGGCGGTCGGTGGGCGCGCTGATGATGCGACCGTTTCGGCGTGATTTCGCGTTTGAGGTCCACGATTGCCCGCGCGATCTATCGACGCAGGTCGCGGCCACGACGGGTTGGATGCGCGAGGCGCTTTACCGCCGGCCCGACATGAACGCCTCGGAGCTGCTCTTTAAGGTGCTCGCGCTCGTGGGGACGCCTTCGGCGCACGCCCTGATGGAGTCGGCGCTGACCGAATTGGGCGTACCGGCGACCGGCGCACTCAACGATCTTTCGATTCGCGAGCAGTTCCTCTTGGGCGAAGCACTACCGAGGATGCGAAAGGCTGTCGGGACACGCGGCCCGACGGATGCCGGCGAACACAAGGCCGCACGCGACGAAGCACTGCTCGGAGCGATCAAAGAAGGGCGACAACTGCGCAAGGCCATGCGGCGCGAACTCGCCAACACCATGATCCTGCACATCGGCGCGCTCGGTGTGCGCGTCAGCTATCGCGACTCGGTGCTCGCCACGAAGCAGGTGGACGAGTTTCTGGCGGCGCTGACTATCCTAAAAGACGAGCTTCAGATGGTCCGCGCACGGCTGCCGCTCGCCGGTGATTCACTCTCCGCGCGGTTCGACCGCGTCCACTACCGAAACCACTACCGGCCGCCGATCGCCATTCGCCGATTCCCCGGCAGCGGGGGCGACGGTGGCGAGTCGATCGAACTATTGATCGACCTACGACAGTTCGGCTCCGACGCCCGTTTTCGCGCCGACCTGCGCGAGACGATCGAGCGGGTCATGGCGGGCCGCGACGAGAGCGAGGGCGCCATCGTGCTCGAACCGTTCGCCGGCGAGTCGAAGAGCCTTTGCTGGTCGTTCAACGCCGCGTTCTGGAACCGTCTGGGCGATTTCGAAGCGGCGGCGGGTATCAGCTATGACGAATCGATCGGCGGTTCGACGGATCGCAACGAGTCCTACGTCCGTTCGACGGCCCGCGCGTACTTCGACCGGATCCACAACCATCGGCTGGGCGAAACGCGCGTGTATGTATTGGAGATCGGCGTCGCATCGACCCACCGCGCTCGACTCTTCATGGACGAGTTCAGGAGGATTTGCGAGCTGACGGAGTGCGACTACTACGGCCACACGACGTACGTGCTCGCCGATTACTCCGACGCGATCCTCACCGCGGGCACGAAGGAACTGACCGCCGACCACCCCAACGTCGAGGCCGTGCGAATCGACGCGGCCAATCCGCTCGAAGGGCTGTCCAAATATCGCGGGCGCGTCGTTCACGCCCACCTGTGCAACGTCTACGACAACCTGCCGACGGACAAGTTGGCGCTGCGCGACGGCACGCTCCATCGCACCGAGGCGCGGATGTACATTGGCAAAGAGACGCTCGATCGGCTCCTTGAAAAGCATGAATTCGGTCCCGACGATCGCGCGACAATCATCGAAAAGCTGATCGCCTTGAGGCAAACGCGCGAGAAGGGCGTATCGGACTTGCTGGATTTCTGCGGCGACGTGTTCCAAGCGCGCGGCCAGCCGCGACATGCGTATGTGCCGTTTTGGATGGACCTATTCGCCGCTTTTCGAATGGAGGAGCGCTATCGCGCGCTATCCGTCGAGCACGACGAATTATCCGATCTCCTGCCCGAGGTCGATCAGCCGACCGACGTGTTGAAGAAGCTTCTCGACGGTCTGCCCGACGTCCGCGTACACCTTAGTCAGACAGCGGTCACGGGTTTCGCGCAACTGCTCACCGTGCTGCACCCAGCCGGCACGCTCGAGGTCGTCGATCTATTCGTGCAGCGAATGGAGCAATACGAACAGGCCTTTCGCGGACCCGCGAAATACGACGGGACCACGGTGAACTGGATCAACGGGCCTCTCATGCGCGCCGTGGCGGAGCAGTTCGGCTTCGAGGTCCGGTTCACTTCCTTCAAGCCGTTTCAGGCGAAGACCGCGTCGGTCATCATGCTCGCGTCGCGCCCGCAGGGGGACTGAGGCGATCCGCGCGGAAGCCGGCAGGCGTGGTGGCGACCTCAAATGCAGCCACGGGGGGTGGGATCATCGCGCTCATGGCGGTGGCTTCAACGTTCCGATGGAAACGATATCATGTCGTCGTCGTGGCGCTCGCGACGCAACACCGTACGCGCGCCTTCGATGATAATGCCGAGCGTGATCAGCAAGAGTGCTCCGCCGACGCAGAGCAGCAGGTAGTGCCCTTCGTTCAAGAACCCCCGCAGTTTCTCGACCACCGCGACAAAAGTGCTGACGAGCATGAACACCGCGGGTAAACCGGTAAACAGGGGGTTGCGCCCGCGTTGGTGCAGGTAGATCGAGACCACCAATAGGGTCAGCCCGGCGAGCAGTTGATTGGTAATGCCGAAGAGCGTCCACAACACCAGACCCGCCGGCTGTAGATTGCCCGTGGCCGCGTTGCGAATCGTGTAGACGGCAAAGAACCAGATCGCGGCAATGGCGATCGCGGTCGCGACGTATCGATTCGCCAGAAACTTCAACCCCAACGAAGCGCCGATCTCGGAAACGTTGAAACGCAACAGCCGCGTCGCCGAGTCGAGCGTGGTCAGCGCGAACGAAACCACCACGGCTGCGATAAACCCCGCGGCGAGATCCTTCTCCACACCGAGCGCTTCGATGAAGCGACTGCTGCCTTGTATGAACGCGCCGAGTTTGGCGGCCAGGTTGGCCTGAATGGTGCCCCAATCGAGGTACGCTGCGTTCCATGCCGATTTGGTCTCGAAACCCGCCGTACACGCGAGGACCGCGATGAGACCGAGCAGCGATTCGCCGATCATGCCGCCGAACGCGATGAACCGCGCGTCGGTCTCCTTGTCGATTTGCTTGGCCGTCGTGCCCGAAGAAACCAGCCCGTGGAAACCGCTTGCCGCCCCGCAGGCGATGACGATGAACACGAACGGAAACAGCGACGGCGCACCTTCCGGATGAGGGTTGATGGCCGGTGCCGCGAACGACGGACCCAACACGAAGAGCCCCGCATAGGTCGCGAGAAGCCCGAGATAGAGCAAGAGCGAATTGAGAAAGTCGCGTGCCTGCAAGAGGCTCCAAACCGGCAGAATCGACGCGAGCCCGGAGTATCCCAGGAGGATCCACGTCCAGCCCTTTTGCTTTGGCCAGACGGACACGTCGAGACCGAGGGTCGGCCATTTCGTGCCCAACCATACGGTGACGAGCATCAACGCAAACCCGACGGCCGCGGTCGGCGCGAGTGGGAAACCCCGCTTGTAGAGCAGATAGCCCATGACCATGGCCATGATCATCAGCGACGCGGACGGCAGCGCGGCCGACGGAAACGACGTCGTCGCGGCGGCGAGGTGGTTGGGGTCGAAATCCGGACCGGCCTGAAAGAGCTTGGCGATAATGAACACAAACACGCCCATCGCCAGCGACACGCCGAAGAAAATCAGCGCGAGGAAGAGCATCTTGGCACGCGGGCCGATGACCCCCTCGGCCACCTTTCCGATGGAAAGACCCCGGCCGCGCATGGAGACGACGAGCGCGCCGAAGTCGTGTACACACCCGACGAGGATCGCCCCGAAGACGACCCAGAGCATGGCCGGGAGCCAACCCCAGATGACCGCGACGGCCGGTCCGAGCATCGGCGCCAAACCCGTGATCGACGCGTAGTGATGTCCGAAGAGGACGAATCGGTTCGTGGGTACATAGTCGATCCCGTCGCGTTGGGTGTGCGCGGGCGTCAAACGATCAGGCGACAGGCGAAAAATGCGTGAGGCAAGGTATCCGGCGTAGAACCGGTATCCCACAAAGTACAGGACAAAACAGATTGCGGCGGCCGTCAGCGGACTCATGCCGCGCGATTCTACGGGTTGCGCGACGGCGTGTCACGAGGGACGTTGGTCTTCCATGTGCCTCGAAACAGCGACGTAGCGCGCGGGGCTCCGGGCCGCGAGGCGGTGCGATGGATCACGGTGTTT
>JADFHG010000256.1 GCA_022567365.1 Planctomycetota bacterium
AGGAGGCCGGTCACGTCGTCTCTACCTGGGGACGAAAGACCGACCGCGGGCTGAGCGGATCGGCGAGCTGATCCGCCATCCCTGGCAGCAAGGTCGGACGGACGATGTGGAGCTGCGTGTCGACTGCGCGAGAGACATAGGCGACGATCCGGTCAAGTGGGCGAGCTACTTGTACGAATGCCGGCATGAGGACGACCCGACCGAAACACTGCAAACGGATGAAGGGTTACGTTTCAACTTGCTTCCACTGGAGAATTGACATGCCAAGACGCTGACACAGCCAACGTCACCGAGTAACCAGCAGTCGAATCGCGTCTTGGTCGAGCTGATCCAACGCGCGCGGCTTGCGATCCGTGATTCTACAGGCCATCGAACAGGGCCAATCACCAAAAGTGCGGGAGAAGCGCCGAGACCATCTACAATAATGTAGCGTTTCGAACCGTTTTTGCCGTGATCTGTGGGGTTTGGTCCCGTCTTGGCCCCCCAAAAAGCGCCCGCGTCGAGCAACTGTCGATGATGGCGGCGGACCAATCGATCTCGTGGGCCACGCCCAACTCGTCCAGCGTGGCCTGCCAGATTCGGCCCCATACGCCCGCTTCCTGCCAATCGCGCAGACGCCGCCAACACGTCATGCCGCAACCACATCCCATTTCTTGTGGAAGAAGTTCCCACTGGATTCCCGAGCGCAATACAAACAAGATGCCCCTCAGGCACGCACGATCGGAAATGCGAGGTCGCCCGCCCTTGGGTTTGGGAGGTTCCGGCGGGATGAATGGTTTGATACGATCCTATAGCTCATCCGTGAGCAGCGGCTTTGCCATTTGCACGTCCTCCATGACATGTTCGCGGTATCGGCTACGCCGCTGCGGATTCTAGAGGTTTTGCTAGAGTTCCTTAGCTCATGTGGCGCCGTTTCGGCGGAAATCCGCGATCGTTGGTGCGGCGCCGCATACCCACCGAGTCCGGCGAGGCCGCCCAAAACACGGGACGTCGCTACACCACTGACTCGGAAACCGACCCGGCGAGTGGGCACGGGAACGCCACCGAATCGTATGGCCGCTTCGGGCATAAAGTACTGCCAGTAAATAGGTTACGAGCATTCTCGGCATCCGATACGCGCGGCGACACCTCAGCCGCAGGACTGCCGACCGAGTCGCCACCGGCCGCGTCCAAGGGCCATCACGAGGCAATCCGTCGAACGTGACCAACCGGCCGGCGTAGAATCCCATGCCGTCCGACGAACCTAAACTGTGCGGGTTGGGCGTGCCGATAACATGTCGGTGGAACGATAGTTTAGTCGGCGTGTGACGGGACGTCGTTCGGAAAGCGACGCGCCTACGGTCGGCGTTCACGATGAAAAGTGGGCGCCGCGTCGCGTGTTTTTTTGGCCGGCACGTCTGGGTTCGCCGGCGCTGGTTTTGACCAATGGCAGCCTCGCCGGTGGTGTGTCCGCTACGTTCGAGATTTGTTCCGGGGGTAGGATGAATTCGGTGCCGAGGGTCATTTCGGAGTGTTCGCCCGTGCCATGCCGCAAACCGAGGATTGCCGTTCTCGCGCTCGCGCTGATTGCGCTACCGGGGTGCCACTCGATCTGGAACGGCTGGCTCGACCCCACGGCGCTTGGCAACTTCGAATCTCATCACATCAACGAAATCCGTACGTCGCTGACGCTCGAAGACACACCGAGCGGGATTCCCAACGCCGTTCCGCCGACGAAGGAGGATCTGCTCCCGATCAGTCAGCGAATCCCGATTTCGCCGGGCGACACGCTCGATCTCGAAATCTACCAGCTACGCCAGCCGGGAGTACCGTATCAGGCTGGGGCGGTGGTCAACGAGGTCGGTGAGCTCAACATTCCCGTCGTGGGGCGCGTGAAAGCGGAGGGACTCACCGTCGCCGAACTCGAGGATAAGATCGCTCAAGCGCTGCGCGAGAAGGACATCCTCACGCAGCCGGAGGTCACGCTCAACCCGATTTTCCTGCACAGCGCGTCCTACTCGATCTTCGGTATCGGCGCCAGCGCGGCCAACAACGCGCCCCTGCGCGCGGGGACGTTTCCGCTTCGCAGGCCGGACACGCGGCTCTTGGAAGCGATCAACCAGGTCGGCGGCCTGAACGAGTTCGTCACCGAGGTGTACATCTTCCGGCACGAAGACGAGCCTGCGTCCGGTTCGGCGGATTTCGATCGCCCTAACGCCTCGGGTAATCTGGAGCGCGGAATGGAGGATGGGCACCGGGAGGTGCAACCGGGCGATGATGCCGATAGCGATCCGCGTACGGGCGAAGCCGATGATGATGCTTCGGAAGGCGCCGACCTGATCGAGGCCGTCGTTTCGCCCGAGGGCGAACCAACACAAGGCGCACCCGGGCAACCGGAGACTCAGCAGGACGACCCCGAAGAGGACGTGGACCTACTCCGCGTCGAACCCACGACGCCGTGGATCTTCAAGAACGACAAATTCGTGCCGAACCCGGCGTATGTCGAGGGGCGAGAGGGAAACGGGAGGTCCGACGCCGCGTCACCGGAGCCCGAGACGACAGGGTACGAGTGGGGGTCGGCCACGGAGTGGGCGCGATTGGCCGAAGGTAGCACGATACGCATTATCCGCGTTCCGGCGGAATCGCTACGATCCGGAGACCCGCAATACGACATCATCGTGCGATCCGGCGACGTCATACGAATATTCAGCGGCGAAATCGGGCTATACTATGTCATGGGACAGGTGCTCCGTCCCGGACCGTTCCGATTCAATGCGGAGCCGATCACACTCAAGGCGGCGATCGCCATCGCGGGTGGGCTGGGCGGTCTGGCGTGGCCGGATCGATGCACGGTCTATCGCCGCATCGGACAGCGGGAGCAGATGATACAAGTGGACCTCGGCAGGATATTCGCGGGCAAGGAACCGGACTTCTTCATTCGTCGCAACGACATCATCAACGTCGGTACGCACCCGTTTGCACCGTTCCTGAGGCGGCTGCGCGCCCTCACGCTTCCGAACCCGATCGCGAATCTGGGCTACAGCTTGACCTATTCGCGCAACTTCGCCGACATCGACTCGTTCGGTGCCAAGCAGAATCCAGCGAACGTCCCGGATCAATTCCCGAACCTCTTCCCCTAAGGAGCACCCGATCGATGCAGGTCGAGGCAACACCGCGAACGTGGGGCGAGTACATTCCCCCGGCGGCGCGTGTGCGCATGCTTTTCGTCGTGGCGCTGGTCATCGGCGCGTATTGGGGACCGATCAACCGGGATCTCATCGGCCGATGGCTGAACGAGGGCGCCTGGTCGCATGGGTTCATCATCCCTTTGTTCTCTTTGTACATCCTCAACACGCGGCGCGACGAGCTGCTGCGTGGCCGACCGAGGCCGAACTATCTGGGCGGGGTGATCATCCTGGCGTCGCTTGCGATGTACATTACCGGCGTCTGGAAACTGATGATGTATCCGCAAGCACTCTCGATCGTGGGGGTCGTCTTCGGGCTCGTCCTGTTGTTCGGCGGTTGGGCGGTGATGCGGATCGCCTGGTTTCCGGTGCTGTTCCTGTTGTTCGCGATACCGATCCCCGGATCGATCTACGTCCAGATTACGCTACCCCTTCGCGAGTTCGCCTCGTGGTCGGCGGCGGCGCTGATGCCCCTGTTTTACAGCGGTCTCGTGTGCGAAGCGCAGGCGGTCGTGATCGACTTCCTCCGTCCCGGCAAATCTTCCGGGCATCTGAACGTAGAAGAAGCGTGCAGCGGGATGCGTTCGCTGATGGTGATCGTCACCCTCGGAATCGCGATCACGTATCTCGACCGCAATCGCCCGACGTGGCAGCGCATTTTGATGGCCATGTCGTGCCTACCGGTGGCATTGTTTTGCAATATGATTCGCGTCACGACGACGGGCCTGTTCGTCGTGTACGATCGACCGGACCTGGCCAGGGGATCGGCGCACGCGATGTTGGGCGTCTTGATGATCGTCCTGGCGGGAGGATTGTTCTTCCTGTTCGGCGCCGTGCTCGAGCATCTGTTCGTGGAGGATTCCGACGACGACGGTCAAAACGTTGCGGCGTAATGATCGCTCGGTGCGGTGCCCGCGAGGACGCGGATGCACCGTTTCGGCGGGCGGGCACCGGAAAGCACGGCCATAGCCTGGTCCATGAACCGCGGGTTGCGGCCCATCCGGGCGGACAACGGGGCGACGTCGGACGTCGCGACGATTGCCTGCTTTTTGCGAGGTGACTTATGACGACACTACCGACCACCGTGCAGGAACGGATCGCCCTGCCGTCGACGGCGCAGGGCGCCCCGTCCGACGCGCCCGGGGCATACACCGCCGCCGACATCTTCGCGATGATCCGCCGGCGGATGCTGCTGGTGGTCATACTCTCGATACTGTTCAGCGCGATTTCCGTCGCGGGCTTCTGGGTGTGGTGGCAATACCTCCCCTCTTACGAAGCCAGCGCGTTTATCGAGTGCGTGACGAACAGACCACCCACCGAGTTGTCGCTCGAAGGGGGCGAACAGCGCCTCCAAAACGAGGAGTTTGAGCGATTCGTCCAGACGCAGGCGATTCGCATCAAGAGTCCGTCGGTTCTGCTCAAGGCGCTGGGAATGGCGGCGGTCCAGGATACGGATTGGTACCGGTTGATCGACAAGGACAAGCGACTCATCGAGCTCACCGACGACGTCCGGGCGACGCCGATGCGCAACTCCAACTTCCTGCGCGTGTCCATCTCCTGTCGAAACAAGAAGGATCCGGACAAGATCGTCAACGCTGTCGTCGGCGCCTGGCAGCTCGCGAACGACGAGGACATGAGCCGCGAATACGGCGACAGGCTCACCCAGGCCCGCGACCAGGAAAAAACGGTCAGTGAGAAAATCCTCGCCAAGGAGGAACAGCTCAAGTCCATGCAGGCATTACTGCCGCCCGGGGTCGGCACGACCGGCGGGGCGTTCAACCCGAACGCACAGCGCGTGGCGCAAGTCACTCAACTGGTGGTTCAGATGCGGATCACGAAGTCTCAACTCGAGAACCTCATGCGCATCTACACCGCCCCGGGCGGAGCGCCGATCACGCCCGACGTGCGGGCCGCGCTCGAGACCGACCCCCAGATTCAGCGCCTCACGCAATCGGTAGCCATACTCGAACTTCAGCTCACCGCCAGTCGCGTGACCTTCGGCGAGAATCACGCGCTCATACGCCAACTCAAGGTCCAACTCGAAACCCAGGAGAAGGAACTCGCCGAGGTGACCAGCGCGAAGCTGTACGCAGCTCGTCTCGACATGCGCGAGATGGCGATTACGGGTTACAACATGGTCACGCAAGTCCTGTTCGAGTTGATGGAAGAACTCATGGAGGCTGAGGCCGCCCTCAAGGACCAGGACGAGAAGCTGTTTGACTACATGCAATTGCAGCGCGAGATCGAAGAGGATCGCTTGTTCAAGAACGAGGTCGCCGGCTACGTCAAGAGCATCGAGCGCGTCGTCAAGGAACGTAGCGGAATCACCGTAGAGGTTCGCCAGAGTGCGATCGAGCCCTGGCAACGAAGCGCGCCGACCATCTTCCTCCTGCCGATCGGCGTGTTCTTCGCCATCGCGCTCGCCGTTGGCTCCGCCGTCGGACTGGAAATGCTCGACAAGTCGGTCCGCACGTCGCAGGACATTGCTCGACACGTTCAGCTCGCGATGCTCGGAGCCGTACCCGACGTAGACGACGAGGAGAAGATCGATAACGTGCTGTTGCTGGAAGATTTCGTGCAGAAGGCGCTTCCGGCGCCAGAAGACGTGTCAGGCCCGAGGAGCCCAAAGCCTGCAACCCCGAAAGCGACGGCTCCACGTAGCGGACCTGCCACCAAGGGACGTAGAAAATCCAAGGCAAAGACCAAACGCAAGACAGGACCTAAGAAGCCGCCCAAATCGAAATAGG
>JADFHG010000257.1 GCA_022567365.1 Planctomycetota bacterium
CGTTCACCCATGGCGCATGGCCGGCCCTAAGCGCCACGGCGCGCGGCGCCCTGCTCTGCCGCCGTGAAGTTGTCGACTGCCAGCTGCTCGCTCCCGGTCCACCATAACCCGACAACAATCGATGATAACAGCACTGCCAGCGGGATGTATGCGTTTCGGGCGACACTGCGACGTCCAATAACTTCGTGCTCCTGGCTGTCCGTATCAGTCGCGCCTGCCTCGCGTCCGATCGCCTTGCGGCCGGATAATGCGCGCGCTTCGGCCCGCAACATGGGACCGTAGTCGTGTCCGATGTAGGCGATGAGACCGACAAACACCAACAGGTGAATCGGATAGAAACGATAGGGAATGGTGGCGAGAAACACGTCGAAGACATTGGCATCTCCCAGGCCGAGATCGCGGTACGTGTCGCCAATATAGCTAATCTCCACGCCGACCCAGGTCGAGACAATCGCGAGACCGGCCACAGGCGCCGCCGTCGAATCGACCAGAAAAGCGAGCTTCTCGCGCGAGATACGCAACCGGTCAGTCACCGGCTTCATTGTGCTGCCGACCAGCAGCGTATTGGCATAGTCGTCGAAGAAGATAACCAGCCCCAGCGCCCAGGTCATCAACTGTCCATGTTCACGCTTCTTAGTGAAACGGGCCAATCCGTTGACCAGCGACGTCGTCCCCCCGCTTTGCCGCATCACGCCGACCATGGCACCCAGGAAGATGGTGAAGAAAAGAATCATCAGATGATCGTACTTGACATGGCCATCTTCCACCGGCGCAAACTCGCCGAGTATGTAAGTATCGAGCGTGTGGATAAATCCCTCGAAGAAGTTGCCGTGCGCCAGGATGACCGCCCCGCAGTAAACGCCCGCAAACAGTCCGACGATGACGTTGCGCAGCCAGACCGCGAGCAGGATGGCCAACAATGGCGGTATGACGCTGAACCAGCGTTGCGTGCGTCGGATTATCCGAATGGTTGGTTGCCGGCTCTCCGGATCGACGACGATTGCCGACGCAACGATAAATACCTTTCGCCGTTTGCTCAGATCGGTCTTCAACTCCAGCACGCCGCCCCGGAAGGGGGGCAATTCGGCATCTTCGCGAACCCGGGCCGAGCGAATGCGGTTCGTGTCATCGACGTCCCGCGGCACGGACAGACGAATGCCGCGAATAAATACTTGTCCGTTAAAACCGCGATCGACGGTGCCGTCGGGATTCAGTTTGGTGATCCGTACAAAACTGACCGGCACGTCGGTCAGCACGATGTCATCGGCCGCGCCCACCGCCGCGGACCAGCCCGCCTCGATGACGATCGTGCTCGTCTCCTCGACGACGATCGCCGGTCCTTTTGCCGTCCAAGACGAATCGAGCGCGGCCCTTTCGTAACAGTGAACGGATTGATATTGCCCGTCCACGACCATGCGGACGGATTGCGGTCGCGCGTCGGCGACGGGGGCGCGCGGTGGCTCGAATGCGCGGTCGCTTCCGCCGCCTGCCGCCAATTCCGATCGCACGACGCGGGCCTCGACCGACCGATTGTCGTGTATGTATCCGTAGAGTTGTCGGTGTTTCGCTTCGAATCGTGCGCGAAGGACTGCCGCCGTGACGACCGCTGCGCCGACGTTGTGCCTCCCTGTATGATCAGAGTCGCCGGTCATCGCGCCCGTTGTCGACTCGTCGAACGCAACGTCGATCAAACTCGCTTCGCCGGCGTAACACATTTCGACGGTTCGGCGGGGCGAGCGGACGTCGCACTCGGCGATCCCTTCGGCGACGAGCCTCTTGCGAAGATCGCTTTCGATATCCTCAAAGACCGGCAAGAGCTCGCGCGGCGTCTCGTCATCGAGGACGTAGCTGACGCTGCGCCGACCGATGCGTTTGACCTGCGCCACGCCGATCCCCAGCGCGCTGAGTACGCCGGCGAAGGGGCTGAGGACGATGCGCGTCAAACCGAGCATGCGCGCGACCGCGCAGGCGTGCTGCCCGCCCGCACCCCCGAACGCCACCAGCGCATACTCGCGAAGATCGTATCCTTTCGCCAACGAGATCCGCCTAATCGCCGACGCCATCTTCGCGTTGGCGATCTCGAGAAAACCGTTTGCCAACTCGACGGCGCTGAGCGGTTTGTTCGTGGCGTCGGCCACTTTTCGGCAAAGCGCCGACAACAGGCGCTCGGTCCGTTCCGTTTGGAGGCGAAAGGGAAAGTGCCCGGTCGGCACGCGCCCGAGGAAGACGTTCATATCGGTGACGGTCAACGGCCCGCCGCGCCCATAGCACGCCGGCCCGGGATCGGCGCCGGCGCTCCCCGGTCCGACGGTCAACATCACGCCGTCGAACGCGCAAATGCTCCCCCCGCCCGCCGCCACGGTTTCGATGGCGAGCATCGGCGCCATGATCCGCACGCCCGCTTTGGTCGTCTCGTTTTCGTACTCGAAGGGACCGTCGATCCGCGACACGTCCGTGCTCGTGCCGCCCATGTCGAATCCGATTGTCTTTGCGAAACCGGCGCGGCGCGCGACGTGGGCACAGCCGACGACCCCGCCGGCCGGTCCGCTGAGAATGGTGTCCTTGCCCGTGGCGGCGGATGCATCGATCAACCCGCCGGCGCTGGTCATGAGCTGGAGCCGCGCGTCCGGTAGCGACCGACGAATCGCCGCGACGTATTGCCGGACGACCGGTCCGAGATAGGCATCGACGACCGTCGTGTCACCGCGCGGCACGATTCGCTCGACGCGCGACACGCGCGACGACACGGAAACTTGCGCAAAACCGAGCGCGTCGGCGACCGTTGCGACGGTTTCCTCGTGCGCCGGGTTGACGTGGGCATGCAGCAGGCAAATCGCGAGGGCCTCGATTCCTTCCGCTTTCAGCGCGGTCAGTTGACGACGCACGACCTCCGGATCGAGGGCGATGAGCACTTCACCCGTCGCGCTCATTCGCTCGCGAATCTCGACGACGCGCTCGGTGAGTTCGTCGCGCTTGCGGATGTTGAGCTCGAAGAGCTTGGGGCGGTCCTGGTAGCCGATCGCGAGCACGTCGGCGAAGCCGGCCGTCGTCACGAGCGCGGTCCGGGCGCCCTTGCGCTCCAGTAGGGCGTTTGTCGCGCGGGTCGTGCCGAGGCGCACGTCGATGGGTCCGACCGGATCGAGCAAACCAAGCCCCATCAGGTATCGAATCGCGACGACCGGCGCCTCCTCCGCGCTGCGAAGCTCGTACCCCGGCGCATCTTTCCCCTGAGCCGCGGGCTTCAGCCCGCGCGATGTCTGGATCGCATTTGGCGTCTCGTCGAGATGCAGCACACCCCGTTTACCGTCAAAGCCTCGCACCCGTAACGTTCGCGCCGGTCCGTCGTTTCCGCCCACCGTGCAGTCGTAACCGACCCAAAAGTCGTCCGACTCCCCCGCGCGCCCGGCATCGACAATCCGATCAACCGTCGACCCCGGCCCCACAACGCCGCGGATCGCCCCCGAGCTGAGCAGCTTCATCGTCGTCACGGACCCGTCCGGTCGGCGCGCGACGACGTCGGTGAACGTCCCCCCCACGTCGATGCTGAACTGCCAACCGGATGCACTCATGCACCGAGCATAACCGTTGACCGCGCTGGCTGCACGGAAGATGGGCGAATGCGTGACCAGGAACGGTCGGCGGGGCACCGCCGGAAAAGGCGGCTCGCGATTGACGCAGCCGAAACGACGTGACGGCCGTAGCCCGCGGCCGTCGCCGCGTGTATCGTAGGGGCATGCCCGAAGAGCCGCCCAGACACAAGACGACCCCGGACCAGCGAGCGCCGGCCGACGCGTCGGCGGCGAGCGGCGCAGGGCTCGCGGCAAGATACTCGCGCCAGATCCTATTCGACCGGATCGGCGAAGAAGGCCAGCGGGCACTCTGCTCATCGCGCGTGACGCTCATCGGATGCGGGGCGCTCGGCACGGTCATCGCCGAGACGCTCGTCCGGGCCGGCGTCGGTTTCATCCGCATCTGCGATCGAGACTTCATCGAACGCGACAACCTCCAGCGGCAGGTCCTCTTCGACGAGGACGACATCGCCGCCGGTCGACCGAAGGCGGAGGCGGCCGCGCTCAGACTCGGCCGAATCAATCCGGACGTGGTCGTCGAGCCGAGGGTGATCGACGTCAATCCGACCAACATCGAGCGGCTCGCCGAAGGCGCCGCGCTCCTGCTCGACGGTACGGACAACTTCGAGACGCGGTTTCTCATCAACGACCTTGCCGTCAAGACGCACCGCCCGTGGATCTACGGCGCGGTGATCGGCGCGACGGGCCTCTGCATGACGGTGCTCCCGAATGACACGCCGTGTCTCCGCTGCGTCTTTGAAGAGGCGCCGCCGCCGGAAATGAACCCGACGTGCGACACTGCCGGTGTCATCGGCCCCGCGGTCAACGTCGTCGCGAGCCTCCAGGCGGTCGAGGCCATCAAGCTTCTCACGGGCCGGCGCGACGAGATCAACCGTCATCTGGTAAACGTCGACGTCTGGTCGGGACGCATCGTCAACCTGTCCGTGCAAAGTGCCTACGACGACGGCAACTGCCCGTGTTGCAAGCGGGGCGAATTCGAGTTCCTCGACGGCAATCGCGCCGGTTCCGCCACGACGCTTTGCGGACGCAACGCCGTGCAGGTGAACGCACCCGGCGCTCGGGTAATCGACTTGCCGGCCATCGCCGCGAAGCTCGAACCGATCGCGAGCGGCCCGGTGATGCATAACCGCTTCATGCTCAGGGCGGAGATCGAGACGTATCAACTCACGCTCTTCCCCGACGGACGAGCGATCATCAAAGGCACCAGCGACGCCGATACGGCCCGCAGCGTTTACGCCAAGTACATCGGCGCGTAGGCGGTGTTTGAGGTTGCCCGTTGTTTGTCGCCGTTCGCTACCCGCACCCGATCAGCGCGAACGGGAACAGGAATATGCTCGTCAGCTCTGGGGTGAAGAACGAGAATCCGAACGGCGACGGGAGGACGCCGGCGAGGGCGGCCTGCGCGGTCGCCGTGAGTACGACTGCGACCGCGAAGAGGGTGAAGCGTTTGTGCGTCCTCATGCGTTGATCCTCTCGCAATGGTGCCCTGTCGCCCCTGAAACACAGTGTTGACTATCGGGCCGTTGAAAAAGTAGCGTCGGTCCTCCGTGGCCGACGTAGAACGGCGATCACGGTCTGAAAGGCCGCGTCTGCCAGGGCGGCGGACGCTGCCCGGGGTTCTAACCGACTGCAATGGCACGGGCCGGACGGCACGTTGATCGAACCTCCTCTTCCTACCAGATCGTCATCGCACGCCGGACCTCGTGGACAATGTCCAGCGGAACCGAAACCGCAGCACAAGTGCCCATCGCTACGGACCCGCCGTCGTCTCACCTCAGAACCCGCGGTTACCGGACTGCACAAAATGAGGCACATTCGACCGGTGTATGTGAAACCTCATATCGCTTGCGGACGATACACCGGATGGACACGTTGGCACGCGGGCGGGGGGCCGCGCGAGCGGAAACATTTCGATGCCGAATACGGACAAGTTACCCACGGACCCGATTCCGTCCCGACTGGTCATGGAGGATCCGTCGTACGCCGACATTGTAGAGCCGTTCATCGTTGGGCTGAAGGATCGGGTGGAGGTCATGGAGCGGGCGCTTCGGGCCAATGATTTCGAGACCCTTCGGGGCGCCGCGCATCAGCTCAAGGGATGCGGCGGAGGATACGGATATCCGGAGTTGACCGAACGCGCCACCGAACTCGAGCGCCACGCCGGCGATGCGATGCTTGACGAGTGTCTCGACGCGCTGGCCGAACTGAAGGCATTGTGCGCGCGAGTCGTCACGCGCATCGACGAGTAGCCGCGCTTACCGAACGCGCGGACCGAACGAGAAGACCTTCAAGACCAAACCGGTCGGCT
>JADFHG010000258.1 GCA_022567365.1 Planctomycetota bacterium
TCCGCCATAAGACCAGTATCGTCGCAACAGCCTCAATCCCTTCATCTTATTTATTGGCAGTCACTTACCCCGGGATCCACATGCTTTACCATCGCTGGCAGGTGGATGGCAGGAAGGAAAGCGATGCTTCCTACTGGATAGCCGCTGCCAACGATTGTGCTGGCGCAGTCTTTTACAACTTCGCCGATCGCCGTCGAGAAGCCGAGGATCGTTACTTCGAAAAGGCCGACCGAGCGTTCTCGTCGATCCGAAATGTAATGCGTAGAGGCGCTGTGCTCGTGCAACTGGTAGCGTTTCCCGATCCAGTGAGGCCTTTTCTTCTGTATTTGGGCAACATACATCTCGCCAAGTCCCGTGACCCGAGGTGGGCTAATCTAGCGGCGTAGAGCGCTACGTTCGCGCTGAAGAGTCTGTGACTGTGCGATTGATCTGCATTTCGAGCACACCGCGCCAAAGCCGCCGGAGTTCCGCAACCGGATATGGATAGCCCTCGAGCGTGGCGATACTCGCGAGGGCTTCGGCGGAAACGAGCGCCGTCTCGGCGCCATGGTTCCACAGTTTCATGTCGCTGTGGAGGGAATAGCTTCCGGCTAGTACCCCTTTCAGTTCACCCCGGCGCCCAGGTGCGCTCGACAAGTCCCGCGCACCGATGTCGTCGAAGTAACCCGTCAAAGTGCCCCACTTGACCGCATCATCATCGAGGCTTCGCGCCCGTGCGTCCGCCGATACATCCACAAGGCGAAGCAGGGCGTCCACACCGGAGCGGCGCAGAAACGCCGCGAGTCCGTCGGCGTCTATGGGGTTTGGCCGCGACCATCGCGGCGACGCGTCCACCGTAAGTGTGCGCGAGCTGTTGATTCCGTCCCAGTGAAAGACCGGAGCCGATTCGCCCGTTGATGTCGCCGCGAGGAAGCGTTCCATCCCGGCGCCGGCCAAGAGTTCCGGCATCGTCGCGAGTTGACCCACGCCCGGCGGTCCCCAGCCGACGGTCGCGCGCTTACCGAACCGGTCGCGAAAGTAGCGTTGTCCATATAGAAACTGGTGCGCGTTCGATTCGGCCGAGATCAGGTTCGGATCGACCGCGGCCCAACGACCGCCAACGATCTCCCACCGTCCCTCTTTGACCCGCGTCTTGATCCGCTCGAAGAGCACCGGATCAAGGCGTTCGACCGCCGCGTAGATCGCCGCCCCGCTTTGGGCGAAGGTGTAGGCGGGGTCGCGGTCCATACGGTCCGCGACCTCGCGAAAAACATCGCGGGCCGCCATGATTCCCGCGGGCCACTCGTGATCGGCGAAAACGCTGCCGGGTGAGCAACCGATCGAGACCGTCTTCGTCGGTCCGGTGCCCGGCTGTGTGTCGGCCGCGTCGCGCGATGGTCCCTGGGCCAACGCCCCGGTCGGAATCGCCGCCACCGCAAGCCAAGCGCATACCCGGTACCACGATGGCCTCGTCTTGGGTCTCGCAAAGCGTCGGTGTCTGCGTCCCACGAACTTCTCCTTGTATGACATTCGATCCTCAGGGTGCGCGTCAATGCCGATTCGTCGCGCGGTAATCAAGGATGACCAGCCGCGCCGCCCACCCACGATTTGCGGCGGCTGCCCTGGCGCGATCCCTTTCGATAGCGGCTATTCGCCCACGCGGCAAGGCCCGGCGGTTGCGAAGCAGCCGGGATTCTGCCAAGGTTGTCCCCGAGGATCGGCGTATCCGATGGTGGCGGCGATCCATCAACGCGTTGAGAGCAAGATCATGGACGATCGCGGCAGCCTGACAACCGAACTCCGCAACCCCCGATCGATGAGCCTCGACCAACTCGATATCGGGGCGGCGTTCGATCTCATCCAATCCGAGGACGCGACGATCACAAGCGCGGTCGCTGCCGCCCGAGCCGACATTTGCCGGGCGATCGACCTCGTGGTCAGTGCGTTTTCACGAGGCGGTCGGCTCATCTACGTCGGTGCGGGCACCAGCGGCAGGCTGGGCGTTCTCGATGCGGCCGAGTGCCCGCCGACGTTCCTTACCGACCCGTCGATGGTGGTGGGGATTATCGCCGGCGGCAAGACCGCGCTGACAAGCAGCATCGAGGGGGCGGAAGATTCCCCGGAAGAAGGCGGTCGTGCGATCGATGCACAGCACGTATGCGCGGACGACCTTGTCTTCGGCATCGCCACGGGAGGGACGACGCCGTTCGTCCACGGTGCGCTGGCCCGGGCGAAGGAGCGCGGTGCTCGGACCGTCTTTTTTGCCTGTGTCTCGAAGACCGAAGTGGCCGATGGGGCTGATGTATCGATTCGCGTGATCACCGGCGGCGAGGTTCTGACCGGCAGCACTCGGATGAAGGCGGGCACCGCGACCAAAATGGTCCTCAATATGGTCACGACGATCGCGATGACTCGAATCGGCAAGGTCTATCAGAACCTGATGGTCGACGTACGGTCCGGCGCGAACCGCAAGCTCGTCGATCGGGCCGTGCGCATCATAGGAGCTGTTACTCGGCAGTCGCGTGACGCGGCGGCCGAGTTGCTCGAACGGGCGGATGGACGGGTCAAGACCGCCCTCGTCATGCATCATCTCGATGTGGATCGCGAGGAGGCGCTGCGGCGTTTGGAGTCGGCCGGCGGATTCGTCCATGAAGTACTCAACAAGGGTGTTTCGAGTCATGCGTAACTTCCGAAGGCGGGATTGGCGATTCACCGGCTTCGCGCTGATGACCACCTCGTTGGCATTCGTTTGTTGGTACGGCTGTGACGGAACCGGTCGCCGAGGCGCCGCTGCCCCTCGAACGGCGGGGCCGATCCGGGCTATTTGGGTTACGCGTTGGGACTACAAAAACCCCGCGGACATCGCCGCGGTGATGGACAACTGTCGAAGCGCGGGCTTCAACACGATCCTGTTCCAGGTGCGCGGTGCCGGTACGGCGTTCTATCGCTCGCGAATCGAGCCTTGGGCCGACGAACTCGGCGGTCGCGACCCCGGGTTTGATCCGCTCGCGGTCGCCTGCCGCGAGGGACACCGCCGAGGTCTCGCGGTACACGCCTGGGTCAACGTCATTCCCGGATTCCGCGGGAAAAAGCCGCCCAAGAACCGCCGCCAGCTATACAACGCCCATCCCGATTGGTTCTGGCACGACGCCCGCGGGCGGCGCGAGCCGCTGGGATGGTACAACAACCTCAATCCATGTCTGCCCGAGGTCCGGCGATATTTGGTAGCCGTCATGCGGGAGATCGCGAAGTACCCGATTGACGGCATACACATGGATTACATTCGATTCCCCAACGAATGGAACGACGCATACCCGACCGGCGCCCGTGTGCCCGACTACCCGCGCGACCGGCGCACGCTCGCCCTGTTCAAGCGGGCTACGGGAAAGACGCCCGACGGCGCACCGAAGTTGTGGAACCGATGGCGCACCGACCAGATCACGCGGCTCGTGCGCGATATCCGTCGCGGCGTCCGCAAGGTCAATCAGCACGCCGTGCTGACGGCCGCGGTCGGTGCGTTTCCCGAAGACGCCAAGCGCAAGCACTTTCAGGACGCGCGCAGATGGGTCGCCGAGGGGCTCGTGGACGCCCTATATCCGATGAACTACGCCGCCAACATGCGCACATACCAAAACGGTCTTGCGCAATGGACTGCCGAGCGCCGCCGCGTGCCGATCGTCATCGGCGTCTACGTGGACAAGCGAGGCCCGTCCCTCGTCGCCGAGCAGATCGATCGCGCGGTCCGCTCCCACGGCCACTTTGCCGGTTTTGCATACAACTCGCTATTCGAGCGCCGCGACCGGCCAACCGGCTTGCCGGCGAGCGGTCGCCTGATCATGGACGACCAAAGCCCGAGCCGGGCCGCCCTCCGGCAGCGTTTGATCCCCCACCTTCGCTCGCTCGCGTCCCGCGCGGTGGCAAAGCGATAGACCCGACGGGTCGGCGGGTTTGAGGACGCGCCCGTACTTGCCACTACGGAGCGTAGAATCCTTTCGTCTGACCCCTTCGACTTGCATGTGTGCGGAAGTTCGTGTACGATGTAAGTCGATGTCTCCACCGCGACGGGACTTGCGAGCAGCCAATTCTTGAGGATTCCGACGATGATCAAAGCATATCGGTGTTGGTGTGTGCGCAAGGCACAAGTCAAACGCCAGGAAATAGTTGGGGCGCTGGGCGTCGCGAGAATTCGTGTGTTCACATGTTCAGGATGCTGGGTTCTTGGGGGAGTTTGCGGTCTCATTCTGGTGACGAATCTAGGTTGTGATCCGGGATATATTCCTTGCCGGGCGGATCTTGGCGTGTGCCCTCGGCCCGAGGTCGGCGTTCTCTTGGATGAGATCGGGATCGTCAAGGAGGTTTGGTTCGAGGACAAGCGAATCGGCCCGCCATACGACGCCAACGTGACGCTGTTTTCGGCGGACGTTGATGAAGCGCCGGGCGATGAGGTTGTCTTCCGCGGAAATGACGGGATCCTGCTGATACACACCATCGACGAATCACCGTTTGTTCTCGCGTGGGTGCCCATTGCCGATCCCTGGAAGAAAGTTTCCTTCATCGACATTGAACAGGACGGCAACACCGAGTTCATCGTCCAGGACTCTACAGATGACGGGGGGCTGAGAATCGCACTGTGGAGCCACTCGGGCGAGCGTTTGTGGACGCGCGCTGCCAACATCGACGGGTTGTACGGCGATGTGGCGATGGGGGACATCGACGCGGATGGCACAATTGATTTTGCCATCACGACGAAGATCGGTGTGGAGATCGTCTCGGCGGAAGGCGTGGTGCTCACGACTTTGGGCAACGAACCCTATAACTCCGTGGCCTTGGGCGATCTGGACGGTGACGGCGATCTCGAGATCGTAGCCGGACGATCCGTCGGAAACGGCGAGTACAAGATCGAGGCCTTCAATCTCGACGGAACGCTCCATAGCTCGTTTGTCGCAGACGGTCCGGTTCTTACCGTAGACCGTTTGGCGGACGATGAGCAACGCGATTACATACGGATAGGATGCTCGCTGCTCGACGATACCGGTGCTGTAGTGGGAACGGTGGATCCTTTGCCGGAGATCGGCTGCTCATACGAGGACGTTGACTATTCGCAGCCATTCACCGTGGCTGAAAACCCCAGTCCCACCGGGGCGGGTAGCGTCGAGCGTTTGGTTCGGTTTTCGGAGGACGACGAGCCCCACCGCGCCGAATTCACCTTTTCGTTTGAAAGTCAGATTCCATTCCTGGCTGGGCTGGTCATCACGAACCCGACCCGCGCAATCGTGAAGTTCTTCGATCCAGACGGGGCGCTCGTCTACGAGGAGGTCATCGCCAGCAAGAGCGGACCCGGGTCCGTGCTCGTATTGCCGACGGGTTCCGACGGACGGGAATTCTTGTTGATCGCCGATGGAACCAAGATTCTCTCCTATCGCGCGCCGACAACGACCGGCGGTTGACGCCCGGCAAACTGGCCCCGCAAGCTGGCTTGCCAGTGCCGGTGCCGGTGTCAGTAGCGGCTCGGCAGGAGCCTCGCCCTCCCGGTCGACCCCTCAGGCTCTAAAGTTGGCGCAACACCAGTCGGTCATGCACGCACGACGCCTCGATGCCCTGACGCCCAATACCGGGAGGGCGTGATCTTCTATGGCGTCATCCACGCGACTGCGGTACAAATCGACCGACCGATCCGGACGTGCCCATGTCGCGGCGCGAGTGCGGTTCGGATGATGCGCTACTCTGCGCGGCAACGTGGATCGGCCGCACTCGGCAGTGCGGCACGAGGCATTGCGGGACTAGTACCGTGTTTCATAAGTTCCGCGACTACCTGAGCCGCAGGCTTCAGCCTGCGCGGAGTTGCAAATACCGCAACGGGTACGCAATTTCGTGCCACCGCGCGGGCTGAAGCCCGCGGCTCGGAGGAG
>JADFHG010000259.1 GCA_022567365.1 Planctomycetota bacterium
AAGGCGGTCGACGTGGCGGCGCAGCTCGAGGAGATTTTGACCGCCATTCAGGAATCGCGCGGGATCACCGGCGCCGAAAACAAGATCCAGATCGTACCCAACAGCGGGAACAATACGATTATGGTGATCGCTCAAGAATCGGATCGCGAGACCATCGAGAGCCTGATCAAGGAAATCGACGTCGAGCCGGTTGCGGATTGGGGCTCGCTCAAGCTTACGCTCTTCCCGCTTCTTCATTCCAAAGCCAACGAGATGGCCGATGTGATCAAGGAGTTGTTGGAGACCGATACCGGGCAAGACTCGGCCGAGGAAGCCATCCGTCGGTTGTTGATCAGCAAAGCGAGCGTCACCGGGGAGATTACCGAGCTTCCGCCGATCAATCTGGAAGTGCCGTCGCGGATCATCGCCCATCCGGGCACCAACAGCCTTATCGTCGCGACGTCCGAGGAAAATGTTCGTCCATTGGGCGAGCTGATTCGTCTGATGGACGGGGTGCCGATGGCCGACGAGGTCGGCGTGCGGATCTTCCCACTCAGTTTCGCCGACGCGGAAAGCGTCCGCGATACGCTCCAGGCCATGTTCGACGGGGGCAAGGATCTGCCCGACGATCCCGACGGCAGCGGCGCGGACGCCGTGCCCGAAGGCGATGTGGGGCGCGCGCTCTCCTATAACGTGGGCATCGAAGCCGATCCGCGGACCAACGTGCTCATCGTCACCGGTCGCCCCGAACAGTTGATGTTCGCCGAGATGATCATCAGCGAACTCGACCAACCCTCGACGGGGATCAAGTTCCCACTGCGCCTCATTCCCCTGCAATACGCGAACGTGATCAACGTGGGCAAGATCGTCGGCGACCTGATCGAGAAACGCATAGAGGCCTTGGAGGCGATCGATACCAACAAGGCCGCACTCGAGCGCGAGCGCATTTTTTTCACGATCGACCTTAGAAGCAACTCGCTGATCGTCTCGGCGTCCGACGAAAACTTCGAGGAACTCGTGGAGCTCGTTCGCCAGCTCGATACGAAACCCGCGCAGGTCTTCGACCTCATCCGGCTTGTGCCATGCGATCGCCTCGCGGCGGCGAACATCAAGGACAAGATCGACGAACTCTGGCAACGAAAAGCCGATCTCCGCTCCGAGGTCGAGCTTCCGACGGACACGCCGGTCATAGCCGTGGACGAACGGAGCAACACGCTGGTAATCGCGTCGAGCCTCGAGGACTACGACGAGATCAAGGAGCTCGTGGCGCAGCTCGAGTCCCGTCCGATGATCGACGACATCCAACTCTACAAGCTCATGCACGCGGACGCGGGCGTCTTGCAGGTTATGCTCGATGAGCTGTTCCAGGGCGTGCAGTCCGCTTCGGAAGCGTTTACCCCGCCGACGATCATCGCCGACAAGCGGGCCAACACGCTCATCATCGCGGGTCCGCGCGACGCACTGGAGAAAGCAGCCGACATCGTCGCCCGATTGGACGTCAAGGCCGGTCCCATGACGGCGATGCTCGAGGTGTATTCGCTGACCTATGCGTCCGCCGTGACCCTTGCCGAACGGATGAATACCCTTTTCGAGGCCCGTCAACAGGACGAGGGCGAGGGTGCGACCCCGGTTGTCATCATGCCGGACGAGTCGTCAAACAGCCTGATCTGCAGCGCGTCGAAGGACCACCACTCGGTGATCATCGACCTGCTCGGTTTGCTCGATCGACCGTCGAATATCGCCCATCAGTTCCAGATTTTCCCGCTGCGTTACGCGCGGGCGGCCCAAGTCGCCGAGCGGCTGGACCAGCTTTTTCAGGCGTCCGGAGACACGGGCGGCGGCCGACCGGACGCGATCGCGACCGAGGCCGACGAACGGACAAACTCCATCCTCGTATGGGCGTCACCGACGCAGATGGACAACATTCGCGAGATCATCGGCAAGCTCGACTCGGCCACACCGATCCGCGAGAACACGGTACGGATGTTCCAGCTCAAGAGGGCGCTGGCCGAAGACTTGGTCACGCTCCTTCAGGAAACGGTCTTCGGTGACGGCGGCGATGACGAGCAGGCGATCATCCTGGCCTTTACGGAAACACTGAAGGACGGAACCAAGGTCCAGCGCAAGCTCCTCCGCCAAGACGTTTCGATCAACGCCGACCCCCGCACGAACTCGCTGCTGGTCTCGGCCCCGACGGAGAGCATCGATTTGATCGAGACGATGGTGCGGGAGTTCGACTCGATTCGGCCCGTGGCATCGGAAGTGCGTCTGTTCGCGCTGCAAAACAGCGACGCGGAGACGATGGTGGATAAGTTAACCCTCATCTTCAATCCGGACACTGCGGAGGGGGAGACCCAAAGTCAGCTCTTTTTTGGGGAAGATGGTCTCGGTGGTGTCGAGCTGGCGCGCGTCGGGCAGGAGCTCAGGTTTGCGGCCGACCCGCGGACAAACACGTTGATCGCCGCGGGCGCCGAAATCGATCTCGACATGGTCGAGCAGCTCGTAGCGCATCTCGACGCCCTCGAGGTGGAGGAGCGTCGCGTCGAGGTGTATCAGGCGAAGTACCGCGACGCGCAGGATCTCGCCTCGGCCGTCCAGAACTTTATCCAGCAGGAACAGGACGTGCTCTCGGAGGCGACCGACGAGGCGTCGATGATGTTGCGGGCCGAGCAGCAGGTCTCGATCGAGGCGATTGGCGACCCCGACGAGGGTAGCAGCAGCCTGATCGTCGGCACGAGCCGTCGGGCGTATCACCGGACGATGGACATGATTCATCAATTGGACCGACCCGAACCGCAGGTCATGATCTCGGTGCTTATTGCCGAGGTGACGCTCAGTGACAGCGTGGAACTCGGCGTCGAGATCGCGGGCCAGGATCTTCATTTTTCGGAAAACGCGGTGCTCGGACCGAACGGGATTATTCAGGGCAGCATGTTCGACTACGTCTTGGGTACGGATCTCGGCGCGGCGGGGCTTGGGCTAGGCGGGCTGAACTTCACCGTGACCGGCGAGGACTTCAGCTTGCTGCTGCACGCGCTGCAGCAGGAGAGCGTGCTCGAGGTGCTCTCGCGTCCGGTGCTGATGATACGAAACGGCGAAGAGGGCGAGATCCGGATCGCGGACAGCGTGCCCTTCGTGTCGTCCTCGGGCGTTTCCGATAGCGGACAGATCAACTCGACGGTTGCCTACGAGGACGTCGGCGTCGTTCTCACGGCGACGCCGCACATCAGCCCGGACGGCTATGTGACCATCGAATTGGTGCAGGAAGTATCCAATTTTGCCGGGGAGAACATCCAATTGACCGAAGGCTTGTCCTCGCCGATTTTCCAGAATCGCATTGTAGACACGAACGTGACGGTCCGTGACGGCGAGACCGTCGTGATCGGCGGGCTGATCACGACGCGCGAGTCAACCGCGGTGAGCAAGGTGCCGTTTTTCGGGGACATTCCCGTGTTGGGGCGCCTGTTCCGAACGGACAGCGTATCGACGAGCAAGACGGAGCTCCTGATCGTGCTGACCGTCGACGTCCTGCGCACCGACGAGGACGTCCGGCAGATGTCGATCGAACAGCGCGACAAGTTTGTCCTCCCCGATTCCATCCGGACAAGCCCGCTCATGGAAGGCCTCCGCATCATTCCCTCGGAAGCCGGCATGGGGCCGAAAACGCCCGAGGGCGACGAGCCGCCGACGCGACGAATCAAACACGATCGCGAGCAATACGGTCCGAAGCCGAAAACCTACGGGCCGATCATCTCGAGACCGTCGGTGACGACGACGGCGTCGGCTGCGGTGTACGGACCGAAGGTTGTTCGCGCCGGAGATGTTGGCGCTGACTGATGGGGGAGACTGCGATGACGATGATTTGGTTACGACGCTTCGGGGCACGCGCTCCGGCATTGGTGGGCGTCTCGGGTGGTGCGCTTGGGCGGTCATGCTCTTGCGATCCTTTCGAGCAGCGGCCAACGGCTCATGGCAGCGCGTGTAGACTTGCCCGCACCTCGACCGGTCGATCAAGACGTGGGCTGACCGTTGTACTTGCGCTAGTGATGGTCGCCGCGTGTCTGCCTTCTATAGTGGGTTGCACGCACGGCGGGCGCGGTCACCGCATTGACGGCAGCGAAACGAGCGTTGTCAGGAAACATCCCCCACCGAAGGAACCCATCGTCCGCCACGTCATGTGCATGTTCGAGAACAACCGGCGGCGCTGGCTCAACCAGGACAAGGCCGGCGATCGCGATCCCGAGGGCATTTGGTATCGGGCTTGGCTCAAAACGCTGAAAGGCGAAAGCGTGATCAGGGACGGCACGTTTCACGTCGAAATGTACCGTATTGAACGAACGCCCGACAACACCGTGGATCGGACGCTCGTGAGCGATTGGATCTACCGAACCGACCGGGTCGGTCGCATCGGCCAGCCGGGTTGGTTGGGCGACGGGTACGTGCTGGCGCTGCGGTGGGCGACCAAGGACATCGCCGGCAGCGAGATCGAGATCATTACGACCTTCGAAGACGACTACGGTCGAACCGCTCGATCCGAGACGTATCGCATGCGCGTCCCCAAGTACTCGTTCTGACGGTTGGTTGAAGAAGCCGAGGTCTGCTGAGGGAGCACCGGTCTGTCGAAAAAGTATCGGTCTGGCGAAAAAGTATCGGTCTGTCGAAGAAGCACCGGTTCGTTGAAAAAGTAGCGGCCGCCCGTTGAAAAAGTAGCGGCCGCCCCCCGCGGCGGCCGTCCGGAATCCAAGCACGCGAACCAACGACAAGACTCCGGGTACACAAACAGGCGGCTAGTGTAGTGTGTGACGCTGTCAGCATCTTATCCGAACCGCGACCGTGGAGGGAGTGGACAAAGGAATCCGCTTCCTCACGGGCGCGGTTCGGATCAGGATACGCCTCCCCTATTCTGAGTGACTCTGCTGGTGACGCGCCGTTCTGCAATGTCCTGGTCTTGAAGGACGTCAATAGGAGGGCTGGCCCAACGGGAGATCGACATGGGTCCGGGCGAACAGCATGAGATGCACAGGTCGATGTCGCATTCGCATCCGGCGAAGCGCGCGCGTGCGCTTGCACGTGCCGTCGGCCTTGGGTGGACGGCGCGGGGGATGCTGCTCGGCCTGACGGTTATTCTTGCCGCGTGCGATGCCGACGATGGCGCATCGCGTTCTTCGAGTCGTCCGGACATCGAGTCGGCGATTTCTTCGGCTGCTCGCCGCGACACGCAAGACCCCTTTCCTGACAACGCGACGTTTCTCACGCCGTCCGAAACCATTCGCAGAATCCATGAACTTCGCGTCGCGGGTCGGCTCTCGGCTCTGGATCCGTTTCTGCCGCCGGACGACGTCAGGCACGTCATCGGTTTGTTGCAGTCCGTCGATCGCCTCGTCGCCGCAAACCATGCTTTGCAGGCCGCGATTACGGACGCGCTGGGCGCGGCATCGGCGCGCCCGTTCGACCGTTCGCGAGTCGCGAACATCGTCGGCGTCTTTTCGATGGACGTCGTCGTACTCGACGAGCGAGTCGATCGCGACCGCGCTGCGGTGACGATCGAGGTCGGCGGCCGGCTGCCGCTCGAGGAAGTCGAGTTGAATCGACGAGGCGGACGGTGGATTCTCGAGCTCGATCCGCCCCGCCCCGAAATCACAACGGAGCTGCACCGTCTGGCCGACGTGCTCGAGGGCGTCGCCGTTGACATCCGCAAGGGTCGATTGACCGATGCCGCCCAGATCAGGGCGGATCTCGAACGCCGCCAAAAACCGATCGGAAGGCGGTTCGACAAGCTTGCGGCGAACAACGACGGTGAATAAGCGAAGTCGCGCCTCAGTCGCTGCGTTGGACGATCTGGGTATCGCCAAGCGCCCGACGCGGCATTGTAGACGAGGCCGTAGGAGGGC
>JADFHG010000260.1 GCA_022567365.1 Planctomycetota bacterium
TTGGAGCTCCTCACAGCCGGTTGATCAAATGCAAGGCCTATGGTGTCCGGAATACATGGCTATACTGTAGGTCCAGTCCTGCCGGTAACGGTTCTTCGCAGGCACCGCGTGCAGGGACATTAGCCTGGAACGGGAGTAGGTGCAACGGACTGGTTCTGCAGTGTGGGCCGTCTGTTTCTGACTCGGGTAAATCGCGCGAACTGACCGGGATCACGAGCATCCGTGACACGTTGACGGGAGACGGAGATTACTGGCATCCGCAACATCGCGCGGGCTGAAGCCCGCGGCTCGGGTGAGGATCATAGTTGCGGGGATTGCCCATGCCACCCGGTTGTTCAAAATGCAATCGGGGCGCTACGCGCTGCCGCCAAGAATGCGCTAGGGTCTGCTGGCGATGGCGGCGGCTAGGGGGTTGACGAACAGGGGTACTACTTTTTCGGCGGCGAGTTCGTCCGCGTGATCGAAGAGCGTACTCAACACGTCGGTCAGCGTTGGGGGCGGCTCGACGCTCCAATAGCGGCGCACCGTTAGGAACACGCTGATGGGTTGCAATTCGTAGGAACCGCTTCGCACCTCGAAGGTGTTGGTTCGGGATTTGACTTCGACGTAGGCCTGGAGATCGCACTCGGGGGTAAGCGAGACGCCGAAGTAGGGCTGGGCGTCGATCACGCTGTGGGCGTGGTCGCCGAACAGGAATCCCATACCGGCGTGTTCACCCAGGATCGTCTCGGCGACGAGTTGGTCGTGGTTGCCTTGATATTCCAACTCGAATCCATATGTAAGCTCGAGATGGTCGAAGTCGATATCGCTGAACGTCAGGTAGTAGGGGGCTTGGGTGAGCACGACTTCGCCGAAGCGGCGGACCGCGTCGATGTCCGGCGGGCCGTAGTGCCCGAAGCGGAGGCTCGAAGGGTCGAGCCGGAGCCAACGGCGGCTTTCGTCCTCGGCGCGATCCTCCTCGATGACCAAGGTGCCGCCGTCGCGCAGCCGCAATTTGGTCAGCGTGGGAAACTCCTTGCGGATTCGATCGAAGAAGCCCAGCACCGTATCACGTTCGGGGGCCATCTCCAGCTTGACAAAAAGCCGGCTGCTGATTGAAAAGCCGTCACAGACCGCACCCAAGCCGTCGTTCATCGTCTGGATCCTCGCAGTTCGGAAAACCGAAACAGGCCACGCTATTATTGATCGGGGTGGTGGATAGTTCAAGGCCCGTCAGTCGGCTCGAGAGTGTGAAGGACAGTTTGGGCGGACGATTCAATTCGGAGGGCGGGGCTCCCGCCGTGTCCAAGCTCCCATCGAGTCGATCTCTGGAAAGCCGCCCGAGCGGAAACCGAACGCCATGCACCGGTTGGTGATGTGGGTGATATCTCTCGGAGCGCCTTATCCAAGGATGACGCCCGGCTCGGCGGGAGCCTTGCCGTCCCCGTCTCGCCGTCTCGCGTCGCCGTCCGCGTCTCGTCTCGTCATCTTGTCTCGCCTCGCCGTCCCGGTGGATTCGCGGATTCCATACTGACGGCGCATCAGAGCACTTGCCGATTTCGTATCCCGGATCCACCGACATGCGCAACGCATCGAGCGGCGAGAGATCGCGCGGGCTGAAGCCCGCGGCTCGGAGGAGAATCATAGTCGTAGGACATATGAAACACTGCACTAGGCGGTGGCGCGGCGGCCAGTCAGAGCCGGCCTCGGTCGCGCTGCCGTCGTGCCAACCGCCGAAGGATGTGCTCCGGAGTCGGCTGATGCCCGGGTCCGCGCGGTTCTCGCGGCTGGCGGGGGTCCGGCTTATAGGTCTCGGCGCATTGCCGGCACCGCCGGGCGGCGTCCTTTTCGACGGCGGCGACGACCGCGGGAAAACCGCAGTGCGGACATTGTACGTATAGCGGTAGCATTCGATTCCCCCGAGCCGGCCCATCGCGGCGCGGACACGTCCCCGCGCGTCCACGAATCACCCCGTTCGCGATCCAAGGTGGGGCACCGCAGCCACGTCGCCTCCCCAGGCGGCAGCGGTGCGCGATCGCTTGGATATTCAAACACCGACCGTTGTGCGCGAACGCGCCGGGGCGCCGTTGTGGCGGCCCCGGGTCGCTACGTTCGCGGACCCACGGTCTCAAACAGCAACAGCGCGGCGTCCTGCACACCGATCGGCATGACATCGGTGGAGAGCGGGGCCTCGATGAACTCCTGGTCCCGCAGGAACGCATCGGCGGCGGATCGATCGTCCATCAGGGCGTCGTCATCCGCGACGTGGTTGAGGCCCAAGAGATGGCCCGCCTCGTGCGATGCGACGTTTCCGATGGCGATCGCCATTTGCCCTGCCGTTGGGGTCGTGCTGAACAGGTTCGTGGTGAACGATTCCGCGAAGATGATGGCGTCGTCGCAGAACTCGGCGTTGTAGAGATCGACACCCTCCGCCTGCCCAAACGCGCGTGCGTCAAACCCGCCGAAGAAGATCGTGGAGACGGGTGCGTCGTTTTCCGGTAGTGGGTCGTCGGTGGTGACGATGGTCACGTCGAAGCGACTGAAGTTCTGCTCCATGGTCTCGCGGATGCCGCGTTTCAACTCATCGGTCTTGCCGGCGTATACGGACGCGATTCGCTCGCCGGAGAATGGTTCGACGGAAAACTCGCCGAGCACGGGCGACTCCACGTTGCCGCCGTCAAAGTCGAGCAGTATCGTCTGACCAACGGCCGGCGGAACGATCGAGCCGGGGCGATGTTGGATCGTGATCGAGTAGGTGCCGGTCTCGCGAAATTTCTCGGCAAACGCGGAATGGGTCACGACCAGGAAGTACGCATCCGAGCCATGGCGAAGCGTGATGTCCGCAAAGGCGTCGAGGTCGAAGGGCGCTCGGTCGTCGTTCGCGAACACAAGGCGCTGGTCTGCGTCAAAGATGCCGATGGAAACGTCGAGTGGGGAACTTCCCGTGTCGGCGTCGATCGTGAGTCTGTCGCCCGCCGACATCGGTCCGAGGAGGAAAGGGTCGAGATCGCCCTTTCGACCGACGGACCCCTCGATGACTCCGAGCCCGTCCACGTTGAATTGTGCCACGGTGGCGGAAAGAAACGGATCCGTTTTCGGTTGTCCGTCGCCCGCGGGAACGCTGGCGTTGCCGCAGCTCCAGGTGCACGAACCGAGGATGATCCCCGTACACGTCAGCGGTACGAACGTCCGGCGGTAGCGAAACGGGTTATTCATGATCGGTGCGAATGACCCCGGGAAACCCGTGCGATGCACGCAATCGCCGTGCAAGACGGTGCAGGCGGGACGCTGCCGGCCGTCGCACAGTCGACTTCGCTCGACCATTCCGCGATCGGGTTCGCGCGACGGATCGCACACCGTGTCGCGAAACGGCGACGGGGCGTACACGACGAACCCGCCCACGTACATCAATGGTATGTCCCACGGTGAGTTTCCGTCAAGGTGGTGTTCTTTGTCGGGTTTGCACATCGTCATCGCCGGTTTGGGCATTGGTGGTCGTGCCCCGCCCCCGTGTGTGTCGTTAATCCCGCCGCTGTCGGTTTCCACCGGAGCCGCGGGGTTCAGCCCGCGCGGTGCAACGTACCTGGTGCAACGCTTCGTCTAGTGCGAACAACCGCGCAGGCTGAAGCCTGCGGCTCAGATCGTCGTGAAACTCGCGAAACACGGCACGCATGGCCGATTGCATGGCTCGCGATTGCCCGCACTCTAACAGCCTGTTGAAGAACTCCTGGTAGCGTCCGCCCCCTGTGGCGGACGTGGCTGTTGAGACCGCTATCGCCGTTCTACGGCCGCCACGGGGGGCGGCCGCTACTTTTTCAACAGGCTGCTAAGCATGACGAATGCAATTGCTGCCAATGTACCGTCAACCCAAACACTGCGCGATGCCGCCCAATCGGCAGCGGACACAGCCAAATGGCCGGCCACGATGTTTGTTCACGCCACCAACGCACGCGGTCAACGGTCGTTTTGACCAAGTGAACAAGATCCCAGGATCAGTTGCAGGCGCGCCGGCGGACCGTCGTCATCGAAAATCAAACGCTGAGCGGAATTCATGTGTGATCGAGATTGTTCATGCACGAATTCCGCGTCTCCGCCGGTGGCATCGAGCAGGGCTTGGGCGGCGTCCTGCGCTCCAATCGGGAAGACCGCCGAGTTGATCGGCGAACGAACGAACGCCTGATCGGCCATGAGCTGCCGAAGGCTCGCGGTGACGTCCATGATCCCGATCGCGTCAGTCGTGTGGACGAGGCCGAGCAGGTGGCCGATCTCGTGACTGGCGACGTTGGTGATCGCCCGCGCGATCTGCTCGTGCGTCGGGTCGAGGGCGAGAAACGCCGCGAAGGTGTCCGTGAAGACGATCGCCTCCTGGGAATCGGCCGCGTTGAATTCGTCCACACCCTCGGCGACGCCCAGCAACGCGCTGTCGTAGGTGCCGAAGTGTATCAGCGTGTCACCAGGCTCCGCGACGCTGCCTTCGCTCGTTGTTCGGATGGTCACGTCGAATCCGGCGAAGTCCTCGCGCACACCCGCGACGATTGCGGCGACGATTGCGTCGGTTTGCTGCGCGAACTCATCCGAAATGGACGCTCCATCGAATACCGGCACGTCGACTTTGGGGCGACCGCCGAACCCAACGTCGTTAGCGCCTGCGAAGTTGAGCAGGATCGCGTCGGGTGTGGGAGACGGTATCGTTTCGCCGGGCGTCATCGAGGCGACCAACGCGTATTCGCCGAATGAGCTGAATCCGGGCGTGCCGGCGACGGCCACATGGCACGATTCGGCGGCGCGGCGGATGACGACGTCGATGAACGGATCGGTTCGTCCGAGATAGACGTTGCGATGATCGTTGATCAACACGCTCGCGCCGGTTTCATCAAACAGCACGATGGTTCCGTAGAGGTCCGCATCGATGACCAGATCGACGACGACACGATCACCGGGGCGCACGCTCCCGAGGTCGTATACATCGATGTCGGCCGGCCCGTCGATGTTGCCGTATATGAGGCGGTCTCCGCCCGCGAGGTCAACCGACTCGGCGGATTCGAGCAGGTCGTTGTTCGCGGCTTCGACAAAGGTCGATTCGGCATCGAGGTCCAGGGTGTTGAGGCCCATGGTTGGGCGAGATGTATCGGGGCTTTGTGTCCCCAATATGTCGCCACAGCCGCTCGACCAGAGCGCACATGGAACCAGATAGGCAATGACAATCGTTTTTCGGGTCAATCTCCAGGCGCACACGCTTCTTACCCCCCAGCAAGTGCGGCTGCCGTCGATTCTCGGTCACCTCCTCATGGATGACGTCGTCGGCAACGGGTAATCGTGCCCGCAAACCGCCCGGTCGTTTCCGGTCCCGGCGGTGTGACCCGCGGGTCCGAAAAGCGACCGGGCGTCCGCGAGCCACAGTGCGTCTTTTCCCCCCCGAAAAGCAACCGTGATCCGCTTCCCGGTCGGAAAGCGTTCTCGCTTCGTTCCCCTCCTCAGCGAATGTACGATATGACGGCAACGGCATGCGCGGGATCATGCGGAGTAGAGGAGCGAAGGGCGGCATTCGCTTTTTTTTGGGACTCGGACGGGTAGGTTCGACCTTGCGATTGTCTGAGAGGGTGTGTGAGAAGCGAGAATCTGCCAGCCGGTCAGCCGTCAGCTATCGGCTATCAGCCAGAACGTAAAACGCTTGTGAGCGACTCCACTGCGGTTGCAGGAAGCAGGAAACAGCGTTGGATTCCGAAGCATCCCGGCCGCCGACCGACGAGTCGGCCTGTGGACGTCGGCTTGCAGCCGCCGGTCCGCCGGGTTTCCGGCTGATAGCTGACGGCTGATAGCTTCCCACACACGCTCTCAGATTACGCCTTGCAACTGGTTACGGTC
>JADFHG010000261.1 GCA_022567365.1 Planctomycetota bacterium
GGTCGCGGCCACCCCGCCGATGCAGAATCCATATCCCCAGTGAATGTCGGGCATGGCCAGCGAATATTTCACGATGCCGGGCAGGGTCGCGACGTTGGCGACCTGCTCGGGGGATTTGTCGGACTTGATGGCGTCGATGAGGTTGCGATCGGCGTAGATCATGCCATCGACGCGCATCCCCTTCTTGTACGACTTGGGGATGAGCCAACGGTTGTCGTCGATCTGTTCGATTGGGCCTGTGTAGGGTTCAGCCATTGGTTTTCTCGAATGCCTGCCGGTGCGATACGTGTTTAGCGCGTAGCGGCCGCTCCCTGCGGCGGTCGTTGCAGTTCGGCATCGTTTCGCATGCCGACGTCCGCCACGGGGGGCGGACGCTACCATGCGTCCACGGAAAAACCGCCAAGCGCGTACACGGTGCTTCGTCGGTGCAACACGATGCGCGCCTCGTTAAGCCGTGGATCCTCCGGCGCGCGGCGATACCGCTTCGCCGGCCCTCATTGTAACCCGGGAACAGGTCAATCCGCCATGGCCAGTCCGGTGATGGTCATCTGCTTGTCATACTCCATGCGAAATGTGTGTTCGAGCGCGAATGTGTCCGGACCGACCGCATTCGGCGGCACCTCGACGTCCCAACGGAGAATGCCCTGCTTGTGGACCGTTCTGCGATACGTGGGATCGTCGGAGAGATCGAGCCCGGTGGAGACCTGCGTCAGTTGGATCTGGTTCGTGCCGGCGACGGGAAGCCGATCGAGCAAACGAACGTCGGCCGCAGCGTCGGCGAAGTTCTCGATCGACAGACGATACGTGAACTCGACCTCGCGATTTCCACCCTGAAGCTGGTCCTTCTTTTCAATGAGTTCGCGCCCGACGCGAAGCGAGGGATCGATGCCGAACCCGACGGTAAACACCTCGCCGACGGCGACGAGCGGGAGCGTTCCGTGGCCTACGAACTGTCCGTTGGCGTAGGCCGCGACGGGACCGGGCAACAGGACGACCGCGCTGTCGTTGACGGCGGCGGCTTCGTCGTACACGTAGTTCGTCAGCACGGGAATGGCGAGCTTGTAAAACTCGGCCGGCAGTTGCAGCGACGCAATGCGAATGAGCTGGCGATCCGAGCGGCTGGGCAACGACGTGCGCGCGGCGACGTGGTAGGTCACGCTGACGCCTTCGGTCTGTGCTCGCGGCGCGCTCGGACGTTGCAGCTCTCGCCGAATGGCGCCGACCGCCGCGAGGTCGAGGAGTTGCATGTCCGAGGCGATGGCGTTGAGCCTGCTGTCGAATTGCTCGTTTTCCCACTTCGTCGCCAAATATCCGCCAATGGTCGCGCGCCCTTCCTTGTCCGCGCGCCCCGCCGCCCTGCCGCGCTCGGAGCCGACCTGTGCCTGACGCCGCTCGAGTTTCTTGCGCGACTGCTTGTAATCGGTATTGAGTTGGATGCCCTTTCCCAACGCCGGTTGGTTAGCCCCCGCATCCGCAAACGACGCCAACCGGACCTTCAACTCGGTAAGGACCGGCGCCTTCGCCACGAGCGAGGGGGTCGCGGTCGAGAGGGTCATGTCCACGTTGTTCCAGTCTTCGCCGCTCATCTGTTGGATCGATGCTTGATACTCGACCTCCATGCGGTCGCGGTATCCGTCGGTGCGGACGTTGTATGACGGCGACCAACTCGCGTTGTTCACCAAGTATCGAAGACGCAACCGTCCGCCGTCCTCGTCGCCGATGCTCACAAACACGACGGCCTCGCGGACGGTCCGCGACGATGTGCCGCTGAGCACGCCGCGCTCACGTTCGAGCAGGTCCATCTGCTTGCTCAGGTTGCGCTGCTCCTGAACCAGGTCCATCTCCTCGTCCGCCAGGGCGCTTCGTTGATCAAACGAGAACAGGGTCAAGCTCTTGAGGGTCTCGGCGTTGAGCACGCCCTTGCTCAGTTCCGCGGTGGCCGTCGGGGCGACGAACATTTCGAGCTTGTCGAGGTAGGCCTTGCGCTCGGCGAGTAGCGCTTGCCTTCGCACGACGAGTTCGGTCGATCGGCGAAGGTTCACGAGCTTTGCGTCGATCGTGCGGACTTCCTCGCGGACGTCTTCTTCGATGGGCCGAACCCGATAGCGGACGGACCTTACTTCGACGCCCGCCTCCGCCTCGGCGTAGATGCTCTCGGGAAGCACATGCAGCGGCAGGTCCGTGATGACAACCTCCCGCAGCCCCGCGGGGCCTTTTAGATCGATGATCCGAGTGACCAGCGCCTGTCCCCGGTAGACGGTCACGTCATTCACCCTGCCGGTGGTGACCACCGTGTCGCCGCCGCCGGCGCCGCCCGCCTCCGACCCGTTGGCCGATACCACCGTGGTCCAAACACCGATACCCACCGCCAGCGCACCAATGACTAATCTGTTCATCATCATGCCGATCTCCTCAAAGAAATATCCCTGCGTCCAATACCATCCGCGCTCGACCACTGCTGTCGCGGTCAAACCACTTTTGCTTTGCCCGTCTACCGGTCTTGAAACTCGGCGATGCCGGTCACCATCCTGGCAAAGCTCGGCGCGAATCGGCGCCGTCAATACTCCTTATGACGCAGTTATCGTCGATCGGTTCTTCTCAACTCTGTAACAAACGCGCCGTGCGTGTCGTCGCGGGCTCCGGGGGCGTGTCCGAAATCGTCGGCGATGGGCGTTGCAGCCTGCAACTCGGTGCGGCTCCTAGCGTAGTGACTCAGGATTGGGGAGGCGTCTCCTGATCCGAACCGTGCCCGTCAGGAAGCGGCTTGACTGCCGGCACGCAGGCTCCGCAAGCCGGTTGCCCGGTGCCAGTGAAAGCACGTTCCCTCCCTCACGGTCGGGGTTCGGATTTGGGTTGCCGCCCAACGCGTAAGTTTATGCGTGACGCTGCACTAGTGCGCCTGGCTCACACCCGGGGGCGGACGTGCCACGGTAGGAGCGTGTAGCCCAGCCGCCCCCGGCTGGGGAACCTGTAGCCCAGCCGCCCCCGGCTGGGGAACCGCCTGGCGATATTCAAGCAACCCCACGCCCGGTCCGACATAGTTATGGGAACATTGCGCGCATGAAATTGACCATTGTCATTCCGGCGTTTAACGAAGAGGAGGCGATCGGCTCGGCGATCGAGCGTTGTCTCGCCGCCCGCGAGGGGATCATCGCCGCCTCGCCGGTTACCGCGGTCGAGATCATCGTCGTCAGCGACGGCTCGACCGACGCCACGGCCTCCGTCGCTCGCGAGCATGAGGGCGTTTCGGTCATCGTTTTCGAGCGCAATCGTGGATACGGTGCCGCCATCAAGGCGGGCTTCGCGGCCGGTACGGGAGAGCTGGTCGGATTTCTCGATGCCGACGGCACGTGCGATCCGGTTTTCTTCGGACCGTTGTGCGACGCGTTGTTTGACAAGAACGCCGCCGTGGCCTTGGGCAGTCGCATGGGTCAAGGCAGCCGCATGCCCCTCATTCGTCGGATCGGCAACACCATCTATGCGCTGATCCTCTCGGTGCTGAGCAACCGAGTCGTAACGGACTCGGCCAGCGGCATGCGGGTCATCCGGCGCGACGCGCTCGGCGCGCTCTACCCGTTGCCCGACGGGCTGCATTTTACACCGGCCATGAGCGCTCGCGTGCTCATGGATGACCGTCTCGCGATCGTCGAGCTTCCGATGTCGTATGAGGAGCGTATCGGAGAGTCGAAACTACACGTCCTTCGCGACGGCGTACGGTTTCTTCGCACGATCTTTGAAATGACGCTCATGTGGCGACCGGCGAAGCTCTTCGTGGTGGCTGCGATCGGTCTGTTTCTAACGACGGTCGCGCTGGGGCTCCATCCCATCGAAACCTGGCTGCGGACCGGCGCGCTCCGCGAGGACAGCATCTATCGGCTGCTGTTTTGCTGCCTGCTGGCGGCACTCGGGATGCTCTTCCTATCGACGGGGGTCGTGGCGGAAAACGTACACCGACTTGTCGACGATCGGCTACCGGTGCGCACGTTCGCTTGGACGATGATCAACCGTGCCTATTCTCTGAACGGGGTCGTCGTCGCCGGTCTCCTGACACTGCCCGCGACGGCGCTGCTGATTGGTCCCGGCGTGTGGACGCGCCTGACCGACGGGTACGTTGATCTGCACTGGTCGCGCGTCGTGCTCGCGGGCCTGATCGGGTTTTGTGCAGTGCAAATGCTCGTCGCGGTGTTGATGGCGAACATCCTGCGGTTTCATGCCGCGCGGCGGCATCGATCATCTGCCGAGCAGATTACCGCCTCCGCCACCGTTCGACGTCGATCGGCGTCCGTCACACAACCCGACCCCACGGCACCGGCCACCCTGATCGCGGTGGACTAGAGCATTTCGCGTTTCTGTCTTGCGAGCCGCGTGCTTGAAGCCCGCGCGATCTCTCGCCGTTCGATGGGTTGCGAATTTCCGTGGATCCGGCATACGAAATCGGGAAACGTTCCCGCGGGCCGTTGAAGAAGTAGCGGCCACCCCCGTGGCGGCCGTTCGCCGTCCAGGAACGTGGCCCAACGACACCGTCGGCGCGCGTTTCAACAGGCTGTCGGGTTCTCGGTGTGGATGTCCAAGCCATTCTCGCCATCAGACCCATGATTCGCTGCCCAACTGCATCCATTCGGCGGTGGATTTTCCAACGTCCGTTCGCAACGGCATTTGGCGACGTAGCCACCGCAAGCGAACGGCATTCCGACTTCAGGCGAAGGGCTTCAGATTGAGCAACTTGATCCGATGGCAACGCGTCCTCCAAAAAGCATTGAACTGCGAGGCTGACACGGCGATCCACAACGGTTATCTTCGCGAATGCGAAGTGCCGACTTCTTGGCGGCGCGAGCGCGTGACGATTCGGTTGTCGCCGAGGGACTTTTGGATTTCCCGATTTGGCATGGACTACCGCAAGTCAAGAAAGATGGAGGAGTGCCCGAGCGGCTGAAGGGGACGGTTTTGAAAACCGTTAGGCGCGAAAGCGTCTCGGGGGTTCGAATCCCTCCTCCTCCGATGCGACGGGGTGCGTTGGCGATGCACCCGACTGCCAGGAGACGCCTTGTTCTTCAGGGGTCTCTCGCACCGCATCCGGTGACGAACCACCCGCGTGGGGTGCAACGCGGTGCGGCGCGGTTCGGTTTCAGCGCGACGCGTCTCGGTAAGCGATTCGGCAAGCCAGTCGGTAAGCCGTTCGGCGCGACGCTGCCATCCGTTACCGTCGGCGGTTGCGATTCGAGATCAAATGATGTCCAAGTCAGTGATCGCATCTCGGATGATCTTAGTCCCGTTTGCAGCGCAAGTCGTAAGGCCCGTACCGTTCGAGCCCGGTCATCCCGTATCGCGTGGGTCCGTAGCGCGCTGCCCTGAGCAATCGCCTGAGTTCATCGTCGGCGAGCGCCCGTCTGTCGTGCCGCCGGCCGAGCCCGACGTTTCCGCCTTGAAGATACGCCACTGGGGATGCCGCTGCCCGACCGTCGCGGACCATCCAGCGTGCGAACTGCTTGAACGATTGGAGGTAGAAGCTGGATGTCTGGATGCGGAGGTCATCGTCCCTGAGTTCCCCTGGCATTGTTTGGACCGTGGACGTCGAGATGTCCGACCATCGAACGAATCGGCAATCCTCGAGGATCCGTTTCGCGCGGGTCTTTACGAAATCCGCATGCTTGGTGGTCGTTCCCTTGGCTATCAGGGATTGATGCCGAGAATCAAGATGTTCCCGAAGCGGTCGTTTTCGCTGCCCGTCCTAGCGGCGGAAGTCCAGAGAAATCTTACGCCGGCCAATTTGCGAGACTCGCCGGCAACCGACTCACGCCGACTGCGGCGAAAGCGCCGCGGAACGCC
>JADFHG010000262.1 GCA_022567365.1 Planctomycetota bacterium
CGACTCGACGTGTCCAGATCCACCGGTCGCATGATGACGAGTTCGCCGCTCCGTGCTCCGGTCAGTAGCTGCAATTGCACCAAGCCCCAGATTTGTCGGCTGACGTGTAGCTCGATTGCCGCAATATGTGCCTGGGAGACCGGTTTGACCGGCTCGGTCTCTCGGGCCGCGGATCGCCCCTTACGGAGCCCTTCGACCGTCCGCAATGCGTGGTAGACGCTCCCGGGGATCAACTCGTGTGACGCCGCCCATTTGAAGATCAGCTTGGCCATCCCGGTCCGGTCGTTGATCGTCTGGCGTGCTAGGCCCGCGTCAATCCAGACCTGCCGGACGGCACGGAGGGCATTCGGCCCAAATTCAGCCGCCCGAGTACGCCCGTAGAGTTCACGCATGGGCTTCATTGTGATCTTCACACGTTCGAGGATTGTCGGTGTGCCGTCCGGCCGACGGTAGTAGACATCAGCATGATCCCAGAACTTGGCGCACACCTCGACCACGCGGACGTCGTCTGCCTTGCTCGGTGTCTGCTGACCGTTGGCCGACCATTCCGCAAGCAAGCGGTGATAGGCCTCCCGGCTCTCGGGTGAGTCGTAAGGTCCAAGGTAGTGACGCTCGCCATCGAGTTCGACGAATGCCTGGTCCTTTGATCGTGGTCGCTTGTGGCGACGGTACTTTGGTATGCGACTATTCGTTTTGCGTGTCATCGGCACGGCCTCCCAAGTGGAAACGTGACACTTGTCACGTTTCTGACCTCGGTTTACAGCCGCGCCGCCGCTTTGGCGGGTATCCGTAAATTACGCATTCAGCATGAGTTACGTCGACAGCCGACACTGGGACTCGAACCCAGGACCTCAGCTTTACGAAAGCTGTGCTCTACCAACTGAGCTATGTCGGCGCCCGCTGATTAGTGGACGGGCAATTTGTACGAAACGCCGTCCGCCGAGTCAACCGGGAAACGACCCGCAACCGGAACCCGCCGCACGTCGGTTCGTCCTCGGGGGTGTCGTTGATTATCGGCTCGATCGCATCGACTCGGGAAGCGGTCGCCGCGCATGCCCTTCGGCAGTATCAGGATCAAAACGACCCCTTCTTGCTCAACCGCTCAGGCCGGGCGGTCGATGGTTGGCACAGGTGGCGTGGTCGCCCGTCGGCAAGCGATCCTTCGGCCCGGCCTCCGCATTCACCCGTCGTTCTTACTGAGAACCAGTCGCCGAAGATTGAGGAGCATCGAGAATGCTGACCGTCGACACCTGCCAACTGCCCGATCTGATCGACAATCTGAATCACGCAGCCGGTCTCGCCTTGAACAATCAGTCCTCTGACGCGTTCCTCACGGTCGAACGACAGCTTAGCGAACTCGACGTGGCCGTCCGGGAACTCCAGCAGGCGATGTGGGCGGAGGAGGCCAAGACGGCGCTCAAACACCTCCAAAAGAACCTACCGCTCACCCCGCAGGATGAGGACGTGATCCGGGCGTTCATCGTCTCGGACGCGGAGCGTTACCTTGCCCACGAAAACAACTACGAGGATTGGCTCGAGGAACTGCAGCGGCTGCTCGACGACATGGCCAAACGCGCCACGCAGCCCGATCGCGAAGCGATCGCCGATCTGCGTGGGGTGGTGAAAGACGCCGTGCGACTGGTCCCCGATATCCGAAACTACCTCGACGAACGAAACAGGGTCGATCGATTCGAGAAGAGTTTGAAGAACCTGGACCAATCGTCGCGAGACATGCTGGTCCGAATCATGAAAGAGCAACTCGCCAGTCCTAGCCGGTAGGACCGGACTCGTTACCGTTTGGGGCTCCGAACGAAGCCGCACTCCACGCTACATATTACTCCCGTTCGCAGCGGCGCAGCCGGTCGTCGAGGCGTGCGTGACACCTCAGACGGCCGATGCGACAGGGCGCGGGCAGGATCCCCGCCGCGCTTAGCAGCCCGTTGAAAAAGTATCGCTCCGACCAGAAAGTAGCGTCCGCCCCCCGTGGCGGCCGTAGAACGGCGCGATAGCGGTCTCAACAGCCACGTCCGCCACAGGGGGCGGACGCTACCAGGAGTTCTTCAACAGGCTGTTAGGCTCCCGCGTGGCCGCTGGCGGTCAGCCGCCGGCACGGTCGCGGATCCGTTGTCGGGGGCGATAAGCCCAATTCCACATCCATTCGCTTGCGTTAGACCAAACCGAATCATATGTTGTCAAATGGCGTCGAATAGGCAGGATAGGCAAGATTCGCTAAGCCCATCGGCGCCAATTGGTCGATCAGATTCCCGGATCAAGGACGTGCTGGCGCCTCTATATCGCGCGCCTCCGCCTAATTGGCCGGCGGTGAGTGACTGCGGGAAGCAGCCCCGACCAACGGGTAGCGGTAGATCGACCGGCGGGGATCCGGAGGAGGGAAGAACGGAATGCACGTTGCCACGTCGCCGCACCGGGCGCATCGCCCGGCTGCCTTCGCTTTGGGGTTATCGCTCTTGGTTACCGGGTGGACCCTGATTTCCGCACCAGGCTGCGGTCCCATGGCGGGAGACCGCGATGCCCTTCCTGCGCTTGGTGCGACCATCGTTGATGGTACACCCTCGGATTCGGACGATGATCTCCTCAGTTCGGCGGGGACCGACGGGCAGGAAATGTTGATCTCGTTCGAAGCCGAACCCGCGTTCTGTTGCAATGCCCTCTCGATCGGCTTTCGGGTTGTGACATCGGACAACGTCCCATCGGGCGTAACCCACGAGTGGGACTTCGGCGACCAAAACACCGGCCAAGGCTCGGCCCCACAACATACATACGCATACCCGGCCGATTTCACGGTGATCCTCCGGTCGCACTTTCCCAACGGGGCTAACTGGACGATCGAGCGTGTGCTTGCCCTGTCATACAATGAGGCGGGTGCGACCGAAGTTACGGTCACGCCGCCGCCCGAATTGCCGGACGATCCGGAACCGGAAGGACCGGACGGCGATGACGAGCAGCCGGCCGAAACCGAGGTTTTCGCCGTGGCCAACTTTGACCCGACGGTCGCGCCGGGCGACGTTGTGACGCTGGACGGCAGTCTGAGTGGGGGCACAGGCGCAGGCCCATTGGCGTTCGAGTGGAAGCAGATCTTGGGCATTGCGGTGTCTCTCGACGGCGCGGGGTCTGCGGTTGCGACCTTCGTCGCGCCGGAGACTTCGTCGGACTCGGACGAGGAACTCCGGTTCCGGTTGACCGTGCGACAAGACGATTCCATCGGGATGTTGGAAGTGGTCGTGACCGTGCACGCGGTGCCGGCGATCCCGGATGCGGACGGCGATGAGGAGATCGATCCCGCGTCGGATCCGGACGATGGCGGGGGCGACGAACCGGATGATCCGGATGATCCGGACGAGCCCCAGGGTCAAAACACGCTCCCCACCGTGAGCAATCAGGCAATCGTGATCGACGAACTCGACTGGGAGCCCGTCACGCTGACTTTGGTGGGAAGTGACGCGGACGGTGACGACCTCACGTTCGTGATCGAAACTCCGCCGTCGCACGGCACGCTGGGACCGATCGATAATTCGCCCTGGGAGTCGGCATCAGTCACCTATTTCCCGGAGCCCGAGTTTATGGGAAGCACGGCCTTCACGTTTAGGGCCGGTGACGGCGTCGGCGAGTCCGACACGGCGACGTTCATCGTGTTTATCGTCAACGGCAATCTGAATCCGATCGTCGAAGATCGTTTCATGCTGCTTCGGGCGGAGCCATCGAATGACATCACGCTTTCCGCGATGGACATCAATGGAGACGACCTGACGTTTTCCATCGTCAGCGGACCGGAGCATGGAAGCATTCAGATCACCGACAACTCGCCGTTCGATACCGCACAGGCAACGTACACGGCGGACCCCGGATACCTCGGACCCGACAGTTTCAGCTTCATCGCGAGCGACGACGAGTTGGACTCGGCGACGGCGACCGTCACCTTTTCGCGGGGCAAGAGCTTTGTGCCGTGGCTCGAGATCAACCTCCCCGACACGCCGGCGAGTGATTTGGTCGACGAGGAAGACGGCGCGCTGCCCATGCAGACCATTTACGATTTCGGGGTCATGGGTCTGAACCTCTGGGGGGACGTGGTCGATACCGCGATCATCACGACGCTCCCCGGCGAGGTGCAGGGTCTTTACACCGACCTGATGGTCGATAAACCGGCGGGAATGAAGATCGTCGGCGGCTTCAAGACCTTCCCGTTCATTCCCGGAGCGGTTCCCTATAATCCGCAATCCTACGACTTCACCGATGCCGACGCGTGGGTGCAGATCGCCGCGAAGGCGGAGACGGTGACGGCCATCACGGGCGTCAATATCGTCGTCCTCGAGAACGAAACGACGCTTTTCCCCTACCATACGGAAGGTGCCACGATCGACTACAGCCAACTCGATGCGGTGCTCGAGCCGTTGGTGGCGACCGGCATTGAGATATGGTGGTTCCTGCCCATGGTGCTGCCGGACTCGACCACCTTTCCGGATCGTGAAGCCGAGACGTCGCAATTCGTCCAGGCGGTCGTTGACGCGGTGCCCAACAGCCGGTTCATCGCCGGATACGTCAGCAGGCCCAACTGGCAGGACCAGACGTGGCGCGTCGAGAACCGCGAGGACATGATCGGGCTGGTGGGCATCGAAAACCTGTTGGAGACGCTCTTCGTAACCCGCACCGGACTGCTCGACGACGGCGGTGTGATCGAGACGAAGTACAAGTCGGCGGAATCGATCGAGGAAATGGTGGGCCTCCCGATCGAGAACCTCAATGTCGTCTACCCTGGCTACAAGAACTGGTTTCTCGTGGCGGAGGACTTCGTCGCGCTCCAGCCGCCCCTCTTCGTGCCGTAGTTAGGGCTGCCTATCACCGCTCACAACGCTGGGAAACCGAGGTGCATGACCGCTGGCAGCATTTCCTGCTTCCGCTTTCCGAGGCGCGGGCTTGAAGCCCGCGCGATCTCTTCCCGTTTGATGCGTTGTGAATGTCGGTGGATCCGGCACACGAAATCGGGAAATGCTCTAGTACTACAACGCTAGAAAAAATCGCGCGAAACCAACGGTTTCGGCCTCGCTACCGTGGATTCGCGCGACGCGGCGATTTGATGTAGTTGCCGGACAACGCGGCGCAACGAGATACGCGATCGCACTGAAAGCACCGCCGATGTCCGCATCGAGACCTCCGAATCTAGCGTTGTAGCATTAGGGGCTGTCGATTTAATCGGCCTGGATTGAATCGACAGGCATTCTGAGGGTACTTTGTGTCCTGATACCATAGGGTATCGCATCGGAAAGTGTCGTCTCGTGACGGCGGATCGCACCAAACCGACTGCCCCTTTTAGCCGTGGGGGACACGAATCGGCAGACCATTGGTGTCCCCCGCCTCTGAAGAGGTCACCCATTGGGACTACCCCTCGAATCATCCGTGACAAAGCACTACACTGTGCGCTTCGGCCGATGTCTCGCTCCTCAACCGAAAACCTACACAGCCACGCTCGTTCCGGGGCATCCTTTGTCGCGGGTACATGGTCAACCGCTCGCGTGAGCATTGAGTGCGCGTCGACGGGAGGGCCGGCGTTCCGGTGAGACGTCTTGCCTTGCCGGGCCGCACGGCAGCCGATGGGCTTGGAGCCTCGTCTCCACGCCTGAACCCTGAAATGCAAGATTGACGGCAGCGCCCCCGCGGATCGGCGCGAAACTCGCGTTGCGCCGCTTGGCGCGGGCTCCGAATCTCGAGCGACCACGCGAGACGTATAGCGTTGGTATCAAACGGCACGTAGCTCCGTACATGGGCCTCTGGCAACA
>JADFHG010000263.1 GCA_022567365.1 Planctomycetota bacterium
TCGGCCGCGTTGTCCATCAGCAGGAGCGCCGGGCGATCGCTGAGCACCGTGCGGTACATCCCGGTTAGCTCCTCCGGGTCGTCCGGAAACTTGGCCGTCGGATCGCTGCTGTACGCGCGGAGCACGCGGAGCTGCGCATCGCCCGGGTCCATTGGCTTCTCTTCGCTACCTTTGAGGTCGACGTAGAAGTGGGCGTCGAAATCGGGTTTGAGTTGCTCGGCGATCACGTACGCCAGCGCGGTCTTCCCGATACCGCCCATCCCGCGCACCCCGGATATCGTCGCCCCGCGCCCGCCCAGCGAATCGAGTATCTCGCGGATTTCCTCCTCGCGGCCGACGAAGTCCGCCGGCGGGCTGGGGATTTGCCTCGGTCGACCCGGCTGGTCGACCGCGTCGAGCGTTTTGGAAACCCAAGCCTCGTGGTCGGCCTTCATTTCCGTCAGCCGCTCGACCGTGTAGGTCTTGACTTGGTCGTCGACCATCTTGTGGTGGACGTTGCACAGGAGGATCAGGTTTTCGACGGTGTCGAGCTTTTTCTTAGGATAGGTCGGGTCATGCCGCGGACCCTTGCGTTTGCGGGAGCGAATGTGGCACTCCTGGCTGACGATCGATTCGCCGTCATTCTCCGTAGCGTCGATAATGAGTTTGTTCCTGCAAGACGCGCAGCGATCACCGGACTTGGCCCATAGGGTCTTGCGCGTTTTCCGGCTGATGGCCATGAAGGCCGCATGATACCAGTTTTGGAAACTGATGACGTCGGCAATACGACCACCCGCCCTACACGACTTGGCCAGTCCCGTGGAGCGTCACGAATGGACCCGACACTGATCGACCACGGCAACTCCGCGCGGGCTGAAGCCCGCGGCTCGGTTTGCTTGCGGGAATGTGCAGCGCGAGACTACTCGGGCTGCGTGGGAATGAGTTCTGCGGGCGGTTTGCCATGCGGCGTGTGTTCATCCCGTGGGCGAAGGCGCCGCTCCAGCTCGCGAGTAATGATCTCGTCGCGTTTGTCGGGAGCGCGTTCATGCCGCTGCCTGAGTTCGGCGAGCTGCGATTCGAGCTCCTCCATGGTCATGCCGCGCAGTTCATGACGAATATCGAACGCCTCGCCAATCGCCTTTCGCATCTCGTTGCGGATTTGCCCGGCGACCTGGGGATCGGTTGTTCGATGGTACTTGCGGCTCAGCATCCTGATTTGAACGTGGAGTTGACGTTGCTCGAGCGCGAGGGCGCCTCGTTCGGGGTTCTCCTCGAGCACTTCCATGAGCTCCATCATCTCCCTGGTGATGCGCCGCATCCTTCGTTCATAGCGCTCCGGCGATTGCGTCCTGACGCGCTCGAGCTCTTCGCCCATTTTTGGGAAATGAGTCTCCATGAAGTCCAAGACGGAGTCTCGATCCTCCGGCGACATTCGGCTCCATAGCGGGCGCGGGGCATGATAGCCGTCGTGTCGCGGGCGACCGCCGCGCTGTCCGTCCCTGCCGCGCAACTTGTGACCGTCGCGGCGGACATTCTCCTGCTCGTGCGGACGGTGCGTCTGGTCCCGTTCCTGTGGGCGCTGTGCCCGGTCCGGCGAATCGACGTCGGGTTTCGCTTCCTGTGCGATCGCCGGTTGAATGCACCACGCCGAGAGCGACATCGTCACGACGATTCCCACGGAATTGCATGTGGCCAATCTTGTCATTTGAACACCTCCGCCGATCGTTCCACGAGCTGTTTCGACCGCTTCGCAAGCGTCCGCCCCCTTCGGCGGACGCTACTCAATCAACTAGTGTATCGTCAACCTTAATCCTATGGGTTTCACGGCGAACTCCTTCCGAACCGCGACCGTGAGGGAGCGGAGTTTGCACGTTCGCTCTGCTCGCGCTCGATCCGGTCAACCCGCAAAACGACGAGTAACCCTACACTAGGCTGCCATTCAATCGATCAGCCGTCCAGTGGGCGAGCGATATCGTCGCCCGCGATTTGACAATCATGGTCAGTCGGTGGCGCATGGACCATCAACCCCAGCCATCGTCAAAGTCGATCTCGGCAAACAGGCCATCCATCCGGATGCCGAGGTCGTCGAGGCCCGCGTCTCCAAACCCGCCGTCGTTGAATGGTTCCGGCGCGGCCACAAGATCCTCGATTTGGTCCGCCACCCACGCACACGACAGATCAAGCTCACCCATCAAACCCGCCGGATCGTACGCCTGGAAGGCGTCCACGTACGCGAGGTCGAGCACCGAGCCCGGCGGATCTTGCGTCCGGTCCGAGAAACCGGCGAGTCGCACGAACGCGAACGCGCACGCGGCGGCCACCGCTAAGCCGCCAGCGGTCCGGTAGAACAGAATGGTCCGGCCTCGGGAGCGACGGCCCAAATGCGACTTCGCCGCATTGGTCCGCGCCTCCGCGATGGCGGCGCGGATCGACGATTTCGTTCGGGCGGCGAGATCATCCGCTATCTCGAGATCGACTGCGCCGTCTTGCTCGGCGAACCACGCCTCGTCCAAGGCGGACCGCACCCTCGACTTGATGGCATCACGATCCAGACCGACCGATTCGTCGAGCTGGGCATCAAACCATGCCTCGAGCGGTTCGATCTCGCGCGGTGTGTCGTCCGGATTATTCACGTCGTCTGTTCCATTATTTTCCGGAGCTTGCCCAGCCCTCGATGCGATCGTGCGAGGGCGGTGCCAAGCGGTGTCCCCATCGCGTCGGCGATGGCGGCGAAGCTCATGGCTGAATAATGCCTGAGCAGTATCACTTCTCGCTCGGCCGCGGGCAGTCTCGCCAGCGCCCGCTGCAACCGATCCACGTCATCGGCCAAGTCCAGCGGTCGATCCGGCGGCGGCTGGGAAAGGTCTCCCAACTCCGCCCACTCCGCCGATTCGTTTCCGTCGGTGGGATCCAACGACAACACGCTCGGCCTACGCCCTCGGCGGCGGATTCGATCCCTGGCCAGATTCGTCGCGATCCGGAACAACCAAGCCGTGAATCGACCGTCGTGCTCGTATGACGAGATAGATCGAACCAGCCGGACGAAGACCTCCTGGACCAGATCCTCGGCTTCCTCGCGCCGTCCGGTAAGCCTGTAAAGCAGGCCGAACAGGCGGGGCGAATAGGCATCCACAAGCGCGTCGAACGCTTCGGCGTCGTGGGTTTTCGCGCGGGCGATCAGCCCCGCCAGATCGTCCGTGCTTACGGTCATGTCCACCATGCTAAACGCCGCCGCGGTCCGTCCATTGCAGGTGTCCCGGTGATCGATGCACCGTTAGACCGATATTCCATCCACGAACGCCCCGACCGGAACCGTATCGTATCACTACGAAGTCATCACGATGTAGCGCCCGCCCCCCGCGGCGGACGAAGTCGTCACGATGTAGCGTACGCCCCCCGCGGCGGACGTGGGCATGCGAAACGCTCGCGATTCTCAACGACGGCTGAGATGGCGGGGCAGTGGGTGTCCGAAAAACCTTTGAACACTCACGTCCGCCGCAGGGGGCGGACGCTACTTCTTCAACGGACCGCTGGGACGGCGCCGCTCCCGAACGCTTACCGTTGTCCGGTCCCGGATTCGGTCCATCATCCGGCGTTGAGAACCGGGAGCGACATTCCGTTGGGACCGGGGACGGCGTCGCCGCGCAGCGACGCCTCGATGATCGTGCCGTGCAACGTAAGGGCGGTGGCCGCCTCGATTCTCACGTCGGCGAATCGTCCGATGTGCGTCTCTTTGCCGGGGAAGACGACGATGCGATCGGTCGCCGTCCTTCCAACGAGCTGATCGGAGCGGCGCCAGCTCACCTCCTCGCCGCGGGTCTGCTCCGCCTCTTGGGCCTTGAGCGCGGCCTTGCTGTACCCCTCGACCAACAGTTCGACGGTCTGCCCGATCAGTGATTGGTTCGTCGCGAGCGAGATGCCCTCCTGGAGCCGGAGCAGGTCGATGTTGCGCCGTCGCTTCACCGCGTCGGGCACGTCGTCGAGTTCGCGTTTGTCCGCGACGGTGGCGGGCCTGGGCGAATACTTGAACACGAAAATGTTCTTGAACCGGCACCGCTCGATGAGCCGGCGGCTGGCATCGTGGTCGGTCTCGGTTTCGCCGCAGAAGCCCACAATAAAGTCGCTGGCGAGTGTAATGCCGGGCACGAAGTCGCGGGCTCGATCGATCAGGTCGAGGTATTCACCGACGGTGTATTGCCGCCGCATCCGCCGCAAGACGGTGTCGCTGCCGCTCTGCACCGGAAGATGAAGGTATTCGCACACCTCGGGCACGTCGCGCATGACTTCGAAAATGTCGTCGGTGAAGTCACCGGCGTAACTGGTGACGAACCGCACGCGCTCGATCCCGCCGACCGCGCTGACCCGCTCGAGCAGCTCGGCAAACCGCACGGGCCGATCGCCGTCGCGGTTGATGTAGCTGTTGACCGTCTGTCCGACCAGGGTCACCTCTTTGCAGCCGCGGTCGGCGAGCATCCGGGCCTCGTCGACAATCTGCGCAGGCGGTCGGCTGCGCTCGGCGCCGCGCGTGAAGGGTACGACGCAAAAAGTGCAGAACTTGTCACACCCGCGCTGGACGCGAATGTAGGACTGAAGGACGTTTGCCGAAGGCGCCGGATCGCGGGAGAGGTCGAGGGCCTCGACCGAGTCGTATTCCAATGCCCGCTCGAGCGGTGTGCTTTTCCGCGAGAGCGATTGCGAAAGCGCGATCGCCCGGCGACGGTTGCTCTGAATGTCCTCGATCATCGCGGGGATCTTGTTCAGCTCGCCCGGACCGCAGACGAGATCGACGTGGGGCATCTTGCGGAAGATGCCCTCGGGATCGCGCTCGGCCATGCACCCGATGACCCCGATGACCATGTCCTTGTTTCGTTCCTTGGGTTCGCGGAGGGCGCCGAGCCGGGAAAGGACCTTCTGCTCGGCGTGATCGCGGACGCTACACGTGTTGATGAGGACGACGTCGGCCGACGTCATGTCGTCGATCTTCTCATACCCAAGCGCGCGGAGCCGCCCCTCGACGAGTTCGCTATCGAGCACGTTCATCTGGCAACCCATGGTCTCGAGATAGAGCGTTCGGTTCGGCATAAATCGTTACTGCATTTCATCTTTGCCAGTGCGCGGGGCCGGCATTGGAGCGTCCACAGCTCCACTTCGCGGCGACCCCATTATTCTACGTTGAAGACGAGGCGGGACCAAACGGGCGGTGTTGGGACACGTTTGCACCTTTCGTTCGATGGCAGATCCGCTGAACACGGATTGCGTGCGAGAATGGCGATCGTCGCCCGGGGAATGCAGGTCTGTTCGTGGACCAACGCCCAATCGGCCGGAATCGCGCCTCCGTCGTCACGATTCGAGTCAGGATCTGCAAGAGCTGGTGAGGGTCGGCGTACTCAGGGAGATCAAAAGCAGACCGAAGGCGTTCGCCTGCGATGGTATTATTGAGGCGGCATACGGCGATGCTGTGAAACCGGCGGCGACGAAACCCGCTACCGAATCCCAGCAGCCATCGTCGCAGTCTTGAAACGCCCCTGAACAATCACGCACATGGCTCCCGGGTGATTGGGGGCGTTTGAACCTGTCCCACGCGAGTTTCCCGCCGCCCACGCGGTTTCTTGCTATAATCGCGTGCCGTTGGGTCGAACGTACCGATGGGACGACGGCACCGTTGGCCAAGGGTTCGTCTTGAACCGCTCGGCATGGGAGACGCTCGATGTTCGCTTGGAAGTTGATTCACCTGTTGTATGTCGTACCGATTGCAGGGATCGGTTTGAAATTTGCGTATTGCTGAGGACACCCGCTCGACATGC
>JADFHG010000001.1 GCA_022567365.1 Planctomycetota bacterium
GACGGACACTCCTCTCCGGGCGGCAATTCGGGACCGGTGAAGCAGATTTGGAAGCAGGCGAAGTCGGCCAGGTCCACGTCGCCGTCGTCGTTGAAATCCGCGTCGATCGGGGTCATCAGGAAGGCCTTGCCCGGCGATCCCTGAAACCCGCCGCTCCCGACGATCTGGCCGACGTTGTTGATGTCGCGCGGGAAGAGCCCGATCCACTCCGTGTCGGGCGGCAGCAGGTCGGCCAAGTTCTGCATCCCGGTGTCGGGGTGATAGAGGAAGGGTGGGACGCCGATCACCTGTCCGCCGTTGTTGATCGCGCACGCCCAACTGCTGGCGAATCCGCCGATCTTGCCCAGATCGATCATCTTCCCCTTCTCCCACAAGAATGCGTGGTAGATGTTACCTCCCTCCGGGCGCTCAGATCGGCCGACCACCTGGTCAAAGTCATTAACCCCGTAGGCGCGGCTGAACTCTCCTCCGAGCGTACCCAAATCGGACATGACGCCATCCATCATCAGGAAAGCGTGCGACTCGGTCCGGGTTGCGGCACCCCCGACGAAGTGCCCTGCGGTGTTGACGTCGAGCGCTCTACTACCCGTACCCCCGAGTTGACTCGGGATGCCCGTCATGGTTCCCTTTTCCCAAACGAAGGCATACCATTCCTTGAACGCTATCTGGGAAACGCCAACGACTTGGCCCGAATCATTTACACCGATAGCATCCGTGTCGAGTTCACCGGGGTCGACGAGATCCCCGAGATCGATCATCTTGCCGTTCTCCCAGAGGAACCCGTGCGAGTAGTCGCCGGAGTTGGTCGCGATTCCAACGACTTGTCCGACGTTATTGATTCCCCAGGCCTCGCTCTGCGCAAACGGCGGGAAGCTCCCCAGATCGATGATCTCCCCCGCCGCCCAAAGGTACGCGTGTCGCTGACCCTCCGGCGTATCGGCGCTACCCGTCACCTGCCCGAGGTCGTTCACCGCGAGGGCCACGCCGCTAGCCCCTCCAAGCGTATCCACTTTGGTAATCGTGTACTGCTGCGCTTGGGTCGGTTCCGGATACCGACCGGCCATCAGGGCAAATACGCCGAACCAGAACAGTTGTAGAACCTTTGCCTTCATCGTGACCTCCTTCGCAATTGGCCGAATTGGCTCCCGTAGCACGTCATGGCGACTCGCATGCGTCAGGGACGCCGTTGTTGTTGGAGTCGGGCCATGTCGTTGGAAAATGTGCGATGTCGAACGAGTCGGGACTCAGGTTCCCGTTGCAGTCGAAGTCGACCGACACGACGAGGGCAAAGTCGGCGTCGAGGGCAGGGGTTTCGACGTGTCCGTCCTCGTTGATCCCCTTGGTGCTTACCCCCACTTTCCACTGACCGGCGCCGGGGCTTTGGACGAAGATGTTCTCCACCGTGTCCACCGCGATGGAGTTCGGTGCGCCGCCGGGCTGCGACCAGTTTGCGTCGAGCAATCCGGTGTTGCCCCAGTAGAGCGCCCCGGACGGCGACCTGAGCGCGAGGTTCAGATCATTGATGAAGGCGCGGGTTGCCTTGGGGTCGCCCATCGGGTCGGCGTAGACGAGCGTGACCTTGAGTTCGTAGGCTCCCGCGTCGACCGTGATCAGATACGCCGCCGTTTGGACCGCGTCCACCAAGTCCGTCTCGTCGATGATGAGCTTGAACTTGTCACCCACGCCGTGGACGTAGAGCTTGCCCACGTCGGCAAGGCCCCAACCCTGCTTGTCGCGCGTGAGGTCCGGATTCGGGGGAAACTGCCCCGCGAACACGTACATTCTACTCGTATTGATCATCATCGCCTTGGCCGTGGTCATATGCGGGCGGTGCTCAAAAACGCAGTTCATGATTTGCGGATCACAGGCCGGCGAGACGAAATTCCCGAAGTGGCCCGCGCTCCACATCTGGTAGAACAAACCGAAATATCCACACGTGATCGGGGTGGCCGCGCTGGTGCCCCCGAAGCAGTCGGTGAAGGTGTTGCCGTTATCGGTAGTCGAGACCTCATCAAAGAAATGCGTGAAATCCGGCTTGATTCGGTTGTCCTCCGCCGGACCGTGACTTGCGGGAAGCTGGAGCACGCACTCCGGCGGGTCCGGGTGAAGCCAGGAGTCGTCGGTCGTGGTCAACGTGTCGCGATGATTCACCCCGCCAACGGCGACGATGTTCTTGGCCCATGCCTGCGGGCGCGAGGCCTTCACGCCGAAGTTAGCCTGAGACTGGCAGATCGTGATGTCGTACTGGAAGAGGATGTCGTCCATGGTCGCGCTGTCCGTCGTATAGTAGGGGTTCTCAAAAAACCCCCAACTGTTGGTCTGGAAGACTGGGTCGATGGAGCCCAGTGGGTCGTATCCCTCGGGGCAGACGTCGGTGCAGTCGAAAAGGGTCGAAACTCGTCGAATGTGGGCCATGTGTGGTGCTCCCTGTCCGCGAATACCTCGACGGCCGAATTGATGACGGCGGCCTTTCCCGTCCCGGTTGTCAGCCATTATACCAACGTATCGATCCTCCGATCAAGCTTGCTCTTCGCCGCGTGTTGAAGAAATCAAACCTCGGGTGTGGCACCGGCATCCGCAAGCGGACCCGGCAAGCCGGCCGGCCGGCCCGGTAACTGACGAACACGAGCCAAGTTGACGGTGCTGGATTCGCTCGAATGGCCGCCGAAAACAGGTCAGCCGCCTGCCATGCGTGAGCAACAGGGCTTACCCACATCTACCGCTCCGATCCCCGATGCTCGGCTGGACGGCCGGTTGGTGCGGCGGTGGTGTCCGGCCGCTTCATTCCGAGCTCCCGAACAGCGCGATATTGTAGAAGCGCCAAGTGCGTTCGAAGGGAAGTCCGAAAGACGTCATGACGACGTCGACGAGGTCCATAAACCCATCCATTAGTCCCGGTACGGAGGCGAACAGCAAGAAGATCACGACCAGACCGCCCCAACCGAGTCGTCGCGCTTTTTCGCGAACGTCGTACGAGAGGTAGGGTTCGATGATTCCGAATCCGTCGAGCGGCGGAATCGGGATCAGGTTGAAGAACACCGCGAAGAGCTGAAGCGTGGTCATCGCGCCGAGCAGCGTAACCCAGACACGGGTCTCGTTCGCGGCGACGTCGACGATACCCATGCTCGGGTGAATGACGGCGGCCAGGATGAGAAAGAGCACGAAGTTCGACGCGGGACCGGCCGCCGATACGGCCGCCTCCCAGTGCCTGCCCCGCAAACGGTTCCGCTCGATGTAGACCGCGCCGCCCGGCAGCGGCAGTCCGCCCATCGCCAGGAAAACAATCGGGACGAGAATGGACGTCACCGGGTGAACGTAGGAAAGGATATCGAAGCGCAGATACCCCTTGTCCTTGACCGATCGATCCCCACCCCAATACGCCACGAGCGCATGGGCGAACTCATGGATGCAGACGGAGAAGATCCAGCAGATGAGGACGGCACCGAAGAGCGGGGTTAGGGGGGCTAGGGCGAGCATGGTGCCAAGAAGTTCCTATGGCGGTTTGAGTAACTCCTCGACAATGTGCTAACAACTCGGTGCATTACGGTGACACGTTGTAGCATCCTACTGGTCAGACGGTCGAACCAACCTGGATTGCACAGCGATTTCGATTGCGAGCAGGCGCTGTCGCGCCTTATCATCCGGCCAGCCTGTCACGTTGGCGTGGTTTGGGTTGTCCGGCAGGCTAGCGTGATCACGAAGAGGGGCCGCCTGAATTGAAAGGTCCTGCTTGATGAAGGCGTTGGCAATGACGTCGCCGCGCCCATGCAACGTTCGCTGCCGAAGATGCGCAATTGCACGACCTGCGGCCCAGACTTCATCCTCGGTCGCGTCGCGATGACGAGTCACGGACAGCTCAGCATGCGGAGGCGGCATGAACGCCTCAAGCTTGATCCCGTCAGTGCTTCCGCGGATGTGCCTACTGGAAAAGATGAACCGTGCCAGCAGTTCATCTTCCTCGACATCGGGCACGTGTCGTGCGTCGATCATGAATAGACTCGTCGCACTAAACTGAGAATGCTCTCCGGAACCTCGTCGTAGAACGTCTCGGTCCCGCACGTCTTGTTGGATCCGAGTAGAGCGGCGTAGTGCAGAAGTTCGTCGTCGCTGACGGCGACGGACAAGACGCGGCGGAGGCTTCGATACCATTCGACCGACAGGTGCCCGTGTGGATCCGCCCCAATCGTCGGCCGTGGAAAGCCAAGCGGCAACGCCTCCAGAAACGACTGCATGTTTCGAAACGCATCCTCTGAGACAGGCAAGGCATCGTAGCCGTCCCAATTGGCATACTTGCATTCTTCCCAGACCTCAGTGAGTTCGCCGCGCAAGATCCGCTCGAAGCCGACCGCCAAAGACTTGTCCATGTGCTCACGATTGCGCTGAGTCGTATCTGCGATAAACTGAGCGGCGTCGCTGACCCCTGACGTGAGGGTGGCACTCGTCATTACTCGGCCTCCTTGAACCGCTCGATCATCTGGTTCTTAAGCACCGCATAGAACGCCTTGTTCTTCAGCCAGCGCATTTCGCCCAACCGTTCGTCGATGACGGCATCGTCCAGTTCCGTGGTGGTCGTCGTAAATACGTCGATGTCGATAATCAAACCCGGGGCGTTCTCCGGCGGTGTGGGCGGCTGACTCGTCTGGATCACATGAACGCGGTACGCGTGGCCAGGCACCTCGAACAGGCTGCGATGAAGGAACTCCGCGATTGGCAGCGCGAGCCCGCCCGGCGATTCCGGCGGCAGCGTCAAGATTTCGTCCAGGTTGCCCAAGTCTACCGGCACAATCCGGTTGATGAACCGCACGCCCAGCCGCTCGATTTCCGATGGCTCGGCCAGCTCGAGATGGATCCGCCACAATCGCTTGGCCTCGGCGGCGAAACGGTCCCAGTCCTCGTACGGTGACACCCGGCTGAAGACAAACCCGTTTCGCGTGAACTGCGCGATGTAGCGCTGGTCCGTTGATTCGAAGCGAAAACCATGCCAACGTGCGCGCTGTGCCTGAGCGGCTCCCTCGGGGCCAAACTGCGCCTCAAGCTCTACCTTCTGCTGGGACTGCACATTGGGATAATCGGGCAGTTTGGTCTTCAACTGCTCCAGCAGTTTTTCGCGATCAAGCGCTTTCCCGCTGCGGGCGCGCCAGTGAATTACCGCTTCGACAATCGGCGCCCGATTCAGGTGCGGAAACTCCTCCGCCAGATCGATCGTGAATGTCGGCCGCGCGTTCATCGAAATCGACGTCTCCTCTTCGACTGTACGATCCTAGCATTCGCCAAGTTCTCACGCCACTTCTTTACAAACCTTCTCCGCCGCGTCCGTCAGGTCCGATGCCGGCACGAGTTGCGGAATCGCCGCGGCCTCGAGCAGCTCGCGGGCGCGCTCGACGTTTGTCCCTTCGAGACGCACGACCACGGGGATCTTGAACCCGATCTCCTTCGCGGCTGCGATCAGGGCTTCGGCGATCGTGTCGCACTTGGCGATGCCGCCGAAGATGTTGACCAATACGCCCTTGACCTTGTCGTCGGAGAGGATAATGCGGAACGCCTCGATCGCCCCCTCGGCCGTCACCGACCCGCCGACGTCGAGGAAGTTCGCCGGCTCGCCGCCGTGGAGCTTGATGATGTCCATGGTGGACATGGCCAGCCCGGCCCCGTTGACCAGACACCCGATGTTCCCGTCGAGCGCGATGTACGAGAGGTCGTGCTCCTTCGCGCGGAGCTCCATCGGGTTCTCCTCGGTCGGGTCGAACATCTCCTGCAGGCGTTTGTGGCGGAAGAGGGCGTTGTCGTCGAAGTTCATCTTGGCGTCGATCGCCAGGATCTCGCCGTCGGGCGTGCGGACGAGCGGGTTGATCTCGGCGAGCGAACAGTCGTAGTCGTTGAAGACCTTGACCAGACCGCGAATCACTTTTTGCGCCGCCTCGAGTTGGCCCTTGTCCGTAAAACCGAGGGCGCTAGCCAGCTTGGCGCATTGGAAGTCGATCAGCCCGAGATGCGGGTGGAGCCAACGCTTGACGATCGCACCGGGATTGGTCCGCGCAACCTCTTCGATTTCCACGCCGCCTTCGCGGGACACCATTACCACGGGTTTGCGCTTGGCACGATCGAGCACCACGGCGACGTAATACTCGCTCTCGATATCCACGGCGGCCGCGATGAGCAGCTTCTTGACCGCAATGCCCGCAGGTCCGGTCTGCGGCGAGACCATACGGTTGCCCAGCATAAACTGCGCGGCGTCGCGAACCGCATCGGCTGAGTCGCACAGCTTTACGAAGCCTGCTTTTCCACGCCCGCCGGCGAAGACCTGCGCCTTGACCACGACCTTGCCGTCGATTCTGCCATACGCCGCGACGGCCTCATCGACCGTGTCCACGACGTCGGACGAGGGAACGGGGACTCCCGCCTCGGCCAACAACGCCCGTGCCTGATACTCGTGTGCTTTCATTGAGTGATTTCCGTCCGTGAACTCAGTGCCAATGCCGGTCGGGGGCAAACCCTGGTGCCCGCACCCTCGGAAGGACTATTCTGAGCCAAGTGTCGCCCGCAGGCAAATCGGCGATGATCGCACGCCGTCGGTGGTCCATCGCGGGCTGGCGAGCGGCGATTGCCCGCTCCGGAGTATCTTGTGCGGACCATCGCGGTTACGATATCGTTGATCGACGGAGAAGACCGGCCTGCGCCATGCATCCGCGAGGCATCTCAACCGGGATTCGAGCGCATTCGGACATCGTCGACGGTGCGTCCGCCGACGTCGAGCTAAAGGAGTAGTTGCGAGCCAATGACCACCAATGCCCCCGCACCCGACGTGCTCGCCATGATCGTTTGCGACCAGATCATCACCGATCGATTGACGGGCAAACAATCGCTGATCGGCATGTTCAGCAAGATCCACGCCCGAGGCTTCCCCGCCTCGCATCCGCAACTCAGTGTCTTCGTCGCGTTGACCGACGGCCACGGGAAGTCCGATCTTACGATTCGGATCGTGGATTCGAATGATTCGCGCCCGCCGCTCGTCGAAGGACGCGGTAGCGTCAAGTTCAAGGATCCGCGGGCCATCGCGAACCTAGCGTTGCAGTTCCACGGTCTGTCGTTTCCCGCGCCCGGCCAATACCGCGTACAGCTCTACTCCGGCAACGAGCTTCTGCGCGAAGCGCGCCTGGAGCTCGTCGCGGTCAAGCCGCGCAAGCGCAACCTGCCGCGTCCCGAGGAGGGCAACCCACCCCGCCCCGAGGACGGGGAGGGACCGAGCGAATGACGGCAACAGGGCGGATCTAACTTCATGACGGGTGCCGCATCGTCATAGTGTTCGCCTCCTGTGGCGGTCGCACGATTTGTGGATAACCATCGACCGTCGCGTGCATCCCAAAATGGGTGGCAAATCTGCGGACGGTGGCATGCGGGTTTTGTAGTGCAGCCGCGCGACCGCGCCGATGCGCCATCTTCCCCTTGCTCAGTAGCGTACGTCAGGCCTCGTACTTGCGCAATCGTATGCAGTGCGGCGCGAAATATTCAAGGGCGCTCCCCGGAATGGGATGCACCATCGACCGTCAACGTCGCCCACGGGGGGACGACGCTACTTCTCCAACGGCCTGCTAGCCGCGCGATACCGGTAGCGGTATCGAGCCGTCGGCTCGCGGAAGCGGATCCGGTGGGACGATGTTGACGGCGGCGCCCGTGAGTGACGCCTCGCCCCGCTCGACGCGCTCGGCAAACGCGACGGTTTCGTCGTACAGAGCATCGAGTATTTCCGCCTCGTCGACGGAGCGAGTCTGCTCACCCTGGACGTAGATCACGCCGCGCCCCTTGCCCGCAAACACGGCCACGTCGGCGCCCTCGGCCTCTCCCGGTCCGTTTACAACGCACCCCATGACGGCCACTTTGACGGGAACCCTGATGCCCACGAGCTTCCGGCGCACGTCGGCGACGAGCTTGATGAGGTCGATCTCGATTCGCCCGCACGTCGGGCATGCGATCAGCTCGGGTTCGACCCGCGCCCGCATGCTCAGCGAGCAAAGCAGCTCCTTGGCATCTTCGACCTCATGAATCGGATCCGCCGCGTAGGAGATCCGGATCGTGTCGCCGATGCCCATCGCCAGCAGCGAGCCGAGCGCGGCGATCGACCGGATTCGTCCGGTTTCGGGCGGTCCGGCGTGGGTCACGCCCAAATGGAGCGGCAGGTCGAAACGCTCGCTGACCGCGCGGTAGGCATCGATGACCATGCCGGCGTCGATGCTCTTTGCGCTGATGACCACGTCGTGAAAGTCGTTCGCGTCGAAGATCCGCATGTAATCCTCGAGTATCGCGACCATCAGGCGGATCATCTCGCCGCGCGGGTCGCTCGCCAGGCGGCCCTTTTCTCGTGCCCGCCGGTCCTTGTCGGACCGCTCCACGACGCTGCCCTCGTTGACGCCGACGCGGATCGGGATGCGGCGATCGCGGCAGGCGGCGATGACGCGATCGACCTGCTTGCGATCCTTGATGTTGCCGGGGTTGAGGCGAATCTTGTGGACGCCGGCCTCTATGGCCTCGATCGCCCGTTGAAAATGGAAGTGTACGTCGGCGACGATCGGCACCGGCGATTGTTCGAGGATCGACGGCAGGGCGGCGGTGTCTCGTTTCTCGGGAACGGCGACGCGAACAATGTCGCAACCGGCCTCCGCGAGTGTACGGATTTGACGCACCGTGGCGTCGATATCATGCGTATTAGTACTGGTCATCGACTGTATGGCGACCGGGGCGTCGCCGCCGATGGGTACGCCGCCGACCATGACCTGATGGGTTTTTCTTCTCGGTGTCACGGGATTTCTATCCTTGCGGGGGTGGAACCAGGGGATTGTAGTCGTAGCCCGCGAATTTGGTCAATTGATTCGATTCCAGCTTGACGGGACCGTCGCCCGATGTTCTGCTATGTGGTAGATCGTCAATTTCATGTGGGCGCATCGACAGAATACCACCGGGACAAGACCCGGCGCAGCGTTGTCGCCCACGAAGCACATTCGCATTTGAAAAAGGGAGGTTTCATCAATGTTGCACTCGATACGCATGGCTACGATCGCAGCGACCGTAGCACTTCTACAGGGCTGTGCCACCGAGCGGGCGGTCGTCAGTTTCGATTACGTCGTCACGCCGAAGCGCAGCCTGCCGGCAGGCATCAAGACCCTTGCCATCATGCCCGCAAAGCTCGGTCCGACAACGGATGAGAAATGGTCGGACATGACGGTCACCATCCTTTCGGCCCTTACGAACGAATCGAAGACGGAGTTCGGCACCGACATCCGGGTGACGGACCGTCGCGACATGCAGGCGACGTTTGACGAAGCCGACCTCTCGGCTGCGGGCATGTCCACACGAAGCGGCGGTGCGAATCCTCGGGTTCTCGCGGCCGACGCGATGATCCTGAGCAACATCAACGTCAAGGTTGAGAAGCACATTGGCAAGCAGCGAACGCTCTCCGGTCTGTTCGTGTCGGGGCATGGCGGCCACGGATACGGCGGCGGCTCCGCGGACATCCAGACCGAGCAGGTCGACACCGTGACGAGGAATATGACCGTTCAGACGGAATTCAAACTGGTCAACACGGCGAATCAGGAGATCATCGAGCACTACGCGCCGCGTACGTTTACGAACACGGCCAAGACCGAGGCGAGTCCGATCTTCGGATCGAGCCAGACCGAGGCCGAACTCGATCCGCAGGATGCGATCATCGTGGCGCTCGTCGAGCGTGGTGCCCGCGAGTTCCTCAGTCAGTTCATCAAGTGCAAGATCCACGTCGAGGCGGAGATCGAATCCAGCGGTGCCGAGGCGTGTCAGGACGGTGTGCGCATGCTCCGCGGAGAGATGTGGGAGGAAGCATTGGCCAGGTTCAGGAATGCGATGGCCGAAGAGGATCGCGACCATCAAGCGGCGTACGGCGCGGGGCTTGCGAGCGAGGCCATGGGCAAGTATGAGCAGGCGCTGAAGTACTACAAGCTCGCATGCACGGGTGAGTCCAACCCGACCTACTACGCCGCACGGGATCGCCTGAAGACGTTCGGAAGCCGCGCCGACGGATAGGGGCGCAGCACGCTGATCCACATCGACGCATTGCTGCCACGCCGGTAATCGGCGTGCTTCGCTATGTAGGTGTTTAGCGGGTTTAGGCCAACGCACCGTAGCGTCCGCCCCCCGTGGCGGACGTCGGCATGGCGAAACGCACTTGAACTTCTAAGGCCGCCGCAGAATGCGGCCGCTACGCGCTAGACACGTACAGGCTATGAGCTTGGCCCGCACATTGGTTTGCCGGCGATGCTCGTCGGTATCGATTCGCTTCGGCCGGCGGGTTCTCGGGTGTCCGCGACGTCACAGGTACAACGGGAGAAGATCGAGATGATGAGAAACTGGTATGTTTTAGCGGGGATCGTGGCGGCGGCGGTCGTGTGCCACGGGCAACCGGCGTGGGCGCAAGGTTCGGTTTCCGCCGCTCAAAACAAACTTCTGGCCCGACGCGCCGCGGAGGCGGACTGCTATCGCAAGCTCGCGGAAACGGTCTATGGGTTGAGGCTCACCTCCACGACGTTCGTGCGCGATTTCGTCACCGAGAGCGATGAAATCCGCACCAGCGTCGATGAGTTCATCAAGGGCGTTCGACTCGGTCCGCCGCGGTATTACGAAGACGGCACGTGCGAGGTCGATGGTGAAGTGACCGTGGCCAAGCTGATCCGAACGCTCAAGGAGGTGCATGCCACGCACTACGAGGGCAACGTCGTCACGTCGACGCATATCGAGAGCATCAAGGAGCACCTCAAGAAGGACGTCATCCGGGCGACCGGTGCCGGTGCCCCCAGGCCCGACCTGCCGCCCGGTTTGCCCGCGGGCGTAGAGAGTGTGATCACGCCCTTGCCGCCGAGTGCGCAGCCGTTACCGATGTCGGTTCCGGCGATCTGGCGGACCATTCCCGCGCAGGCGAAGCTCATGGCGCTGAAGGCGGCCCGTGTGGATGCGCAGCGGAAGCTGCTCGAGCGGATCAAGGGGCTGCGCCTCAACTCGACTACGCTGGTGCGCGATTTCGTCACCGAACAGGACGAAATCAGAACCCACGCGCAGGGCATGGTCGTCGGTTCCCGCGAAGTCTCGAGGTATTTGCACAGTGACGAACTGATCGCCGAGGTCACGATGGAGGTTGAGGTCGCACAGGTGCTGACGACGATCAAGGAACTCCACAGTGCGTATTATCATGGCAACTCCGTCACCAGCACCGACATCGTCGACATCAAGAAGCGGATCACCCGCAAGACGATCTCGGCCACCGGTTCCGGCGTTCCGGCGCCCCGCTACCTGCAACAAGCGGTAAGCGCTGGTTTCCCCATGCCCGATTGGATCGGCGAGCGTATCGCGGCGACGGGTGAGGGCACCGACAGCGAGATGCAGACCGCCCAGGGAAAGCTCCGAGCTGCGCGGGCCGCTCAACTAGACGCGCTACGCAAGATCGCAGAGCAAATCCGCGGGTTGAAAATCGAGTCCTCGACGACCGTGGCGGACTTCGTGACCCTGCACGACGAAATCTCGGCTCAGGTTGACGCGATCATTTCCGGCGCACTGGCGGACCCGCCCATCTATTCCTCCGATGTCGCGAGGGTAAAGGTTTCGGTGCCGGCGTCCGACGTTTGGCGTGTGGTGCATACGCACATGAAGATCGTCGATCGGCGCGGTTGACGCGGCGTTGTTTACACGGATGCCATGGGCAAGCCGCAACTCGGGGAGGGCGAGCCTCCCGGCGAACCGTGGATTCCTCGGGTGCAACGGATTTCCAAAGGCTCAGCAGGAGCTTCGCCCTCCCGTTTGGCAACTCGTCAATTCGGCGTTGACGAAGCACTAGATCCTAAGCGAGAAGATGAACATGATCTCCATCAAGAGAATAGCAGCGGTGGCCGTGCTGACATTCGCGGCACCGGTCTGGTGCGCCGGTTGCGCGTCGTCGCACACGCACGTTCGTACCTATGAGCGCACCGAGGATCCCGATCCCTACGAGCGCGAGCGCTCGTCAACCGACGCGACGATGGTCTCGCCGGGCGAGATGCAGGGCGAAGGTGAGATGGTCAGCCCGGGATAATCGCAACACCATCGGGGGACGTAATGTTCACCGATGATACGCGGGAATGCCTTCGCGTCGCCGTTTGCGCGGCCGCGACTCGCCCTGTGCGCGGCCCGACTCGCGGCGAGCGCGGCCCGGGCCAATAGCCTGTTGAAGCACCCAACGGTGGTGTGGTTGACGCACGTTCTTGGGTGTTCCACGGCCGCCACGGGGGGCGGCCGCTACTTTTTCCAAAGGCTGCCAAGGCGGCCTTCATCCGGCAGGCTCGATGATGAACCGGAGCTGCGCGTATCCGTCGATTTCGAAGTGTTCGACGCGAATCGTGTGCGTTCCAGGGGTGAGGTCCACGACGGCCTCGTCCGGTGTCGGGCCGTGCCAGGTCCAGTTTGTCAAGACCTCTTGGCCGTCGATAAACACCCGAACCCCGTCGTCGGAGACCGTCTTGATTCGCCACTTGCCGGCGGGTAGGCGCAGCTCGGTCTTCGCGACGGTCGCGAAATAATCGCCGGGCAGTCCGTCCGCTGGGCCGCGATGGCCGAATCGAAGGTCGAGGTCGTCTCGGCGTTCAACCAAGATCGGCGAACCCGCGACGATCTTCGACCAATTGTCCGGCGCGGTGCGCGGGTCGTTCTCTTTCGTCCATGCGTAATACACCACCTCCCACTCGGCTTTCATCAGCGTGCCTTGCGCCCGAAGCGTTTTCCCCGCGATTGCCACATCAAATGTGAACCGGTGTACGCCGGGTTCGGTCGCTTCGACTTGGATGGTCGCTGGTGCGTGGCCGGTCGTGGGCGTGGCCGTGACGTGCCCGGTCACATTGTGGATACGATAGGCCTCCTGCGGACCCAGAATCTGCACAACACCGCTGCTCCCGCCGTTGAGCCGTTTTGGGTGGAGTCGCACGTCGCTGAAATCATACGGTCCCCATTCGTCAACAAAGATGAACTTTCGCCCGCGCCTCGCGCCCTTCGGCAGAAAGGCGTCCTGCTTGCCCTTCCTATCGCGGCAGCGATCCTCGGGGTTCACGCTGGTGTTTCGGATTCCACCGATCATTTTGCAACTAATCGCGCCTTCATCGAGGCGGCGTTTGCCACGCACGGGCGTCGATTGGTCCTTGACGCGTTTCAGGGCGGTCGCGTCGAGATCGCCCGTGACGTTCGCGGTCGTCCCGGCTAGATGCACCGTCGTCTTGGCCTCCACAAATCGATTACCACAGACCGCGCTCCCCACGTCGGACGCCAGCCGTATCGCGGTCTCGACGCGTGCGAATTTGTTGCCGCTTATGATGTTCTGCTTCGACGGACATCCGTCATGGGTTCGCCCGAAGGCTGACGCGAGCAGATCCTTGTCGTCGTCCCACCAAAGATGAACACCGAGACGTGTGTCCTCGATCGTGTTACCGGTGATCGAGTTGTCGCGACCGTGCTCGATGGAGATCCCGTTGCGACAGTTTCGGATGCGATTGCCGGTGATGATCGTCGCGAACGAATATCCCGCCCAAATGCCGTGTTCGCAGTCGTCGAGGATGTTTTCGATGAACCGGTTCCCGCGAGAAAACGTGGCTTCGATGCCGTTGGCGGCCGCGTGGGAGAAGTCGTTTCGATAGAGCAGGTTGTTGTTGCACCCGCCTCGACCCGTCTTGTTGACCGTCTCGTTTCCAGCGTACAGAAAGAAGCCGTCTCCGCCGTGTGTCGCGCTGTTGTAGGCGAACACGTTGTCGCTGCATTGCTCGTAGACAAGAATGCCGGTGGAATCCTGCCCGCGCGAATAGACCCCGTGGCTGTAGCCGCGTATGCAGAAATCGAACTTGTTGCTCATGATCTCGCAACGCGAAGAGCGCCACATCGCCAGCCCCCATCCGCTCATGAACGACATGTCGCTGTCCACGACGTACGTCTCGTCGCATTCGACGAGGCAAATCCCGTTTTGCCCGTTGCGTGCGCGGCATCCGCGCACGGTTGATTTCGGACAACGAAGCATGTAGATCCCCGCGCCGTACCGCAGCCATTCGTTGTCGTCGTTCTCGTGGCCGTAGATCCAGTCCGAGAGGTCTTCGGCTTCCGGTGTGCTTGCCAGGCGTTGTCGAAAGTTTCGCGAGACGTCGCAACCGTCAAGCGTAAGACCTGGGGCGTCTTCCGCGTAAACGCCGATCTTGTAACCGCGCACGACGGCGTTCTTCAGTGTGATGTCCTTGCCTTGGATCACGATTCCCCTGCCGGTGTAGCGGTCCGGATCGAGATCGTCCGCGGCACCGACCAGCGTTGCGCCTGCGAAATCGACCGTGATCCCGTTGCCTCGGATGATGACCGCGGCGCGGTTCTCAGCGGCGGCGAGGCGGTAGACACCAGGCTCGATGCGTGCGTTTGAAGTGATCTCGATGCCCGGTTTGTCCAAACGAATGGTGGGCGTTTGTTCGAGCGCGATCGAAGACGGCCCGCCTACGAGCAGAAAGAGCAGCGCGACTCGGGCGTTTCCTGATTTCGTATGCCGGATCCACCGACATTCGCAATGCATCAAACGGCGTGAGACCGCGCGGGCTGAAGCCCGCGGCTCGGAACACAGACACGGGACATGCTCCAGTCGTCGGGTTGTCATACTCTACTCCTTGGCTTTGCGTTTACGGCGATCGGGACTCCGGCCGACTTGCACGGCAACGTCGTTCTCGATGTCCCGTGCCGACGGACCGTTCGTTCTCCGTGGAACCCACCACGCAGCACGCACGACCGGCGGGCGCCAATGGTATACCCCACGGGGCAGTGCTGGTAGACCGGGCGTCGCTCGCGGTGCCCGTCGGATTGTGTCGCGGATCGTGCAAAAGGGTATTTACGCCGAAATACTAGCGCCTGCGCGACGAATCCGTCCTATACTGGTCGAGCGATTCGGTGGCTTGTGGCACCGGCGTCGATCGTAGCGTCAAATGTTTCTGAAGGGTGCTGACACGTCGGCTAATACAAAAAGTGAGTTTGTCCTGACCGATGTAATGGTCACCGGTTCGCGGCGGACGGTGGGGCTGCGCGATATTCCGCTGGTCCTGCTGGCGCCGCGCAAGCTCTTCGCCAAGGTCGAAGACGTGACGGCGTACGGCTGGCCGTTGGCCATATTGCTCGCGATGGTGACGTTGATCGGCTACGCCACGATCGAGACCGGACTTATCGACAGGCAGGTCGATAACGGCGTGCAGGCCCAGCTCGCGAAGATCGAGAAGGAACATAAGGACATCATCGACCGGTCCAAACTCCGGCTGATGATCGACGACACGCTGAAAACCGGGGAATTCCTCAAGATGATGACGCGGATCCAGGTCGTCGTCGCGCAGCCGGTCCTGATGTTGACGTCTATCCTGTTGATCTCGGCTATTCTCTATGGCGTCGTCGCGTTGACCGGGCGCAAGCCCGAATGGCATACGCTGATGACCATCGGGGTATACGCCGGGTTCGTGGAAGCGATCGGAGGGCTGTTGCGCCTCGTCCTCATGCTGCGATACGCGACGTTGGAGGTGGACACGTCGGCGTCGCTGTTCACGAGGCTCGTCGATCTGGACACCATGTTGGGGCGGGAGACCGCGACGATCGTGGCGTGTGCCCTGAGGGGTATCGATCCGTTCCATGTATGGTTCTGGATGCTGGCGGCCCTTGGGCTTTCCGTAACGGCGCAGCTTCGCGGTTGGAAGCTGTGGGCCACTTGCTGCATGCTCTGGCTGATCGGTGCCGGTCTGCGTGCCGGATTCGCCTTCGCCCAGGTCGCGTAGCAGCCCGTTGAAGGAATATGATCTGTATGTGTGGCACCGGTTTTCAACCGGTGAAAACAGGTGTGGCACCGGCTAATAGCCGGTGATGAGACGGGCTATTAGCCCGTGCCACACTTCTTCAACACGCTGCTGGCCGGCGGCTTGCCGGACCCGCTTGCGGGGGTCGGTCTGGAAGGTCGAAACGGAGACGATTATGAAAACGATTATCGGCATTGTGGTTCTCGTCGGCATGATGGTCGGCGTATACATGCTCAACGATTTGACCCGCGGACCCGACCGCAAGAGCGTGCTCAACGTCGCCGGCAAGCCGGAACTGATCGCCGAGTTCGCCACGCCCGAGACACGCGTCATCGTGCGCGTCGTGCAGGCGCCCGGCGAGATCGAGCCCTTCTCCGAGGTCGACATCAGTGCCGAGGTCGTCGGCAAGATCCTGGAGATGCCCGTCGAGGAGGGTGATACGGTCAAAGCGGGCGACCTGCTGTGCCGCCTTGATGACGCCCTCTACCGCGCCCGCGTGGTGTCCGCCCAAGCGAACATTGCCAAGCTCGAGGCGACGATCACGCAGGCGAACGCCGAATTGGAAAAGGCCGAGCGCGACTACCGGCGGCAGGAGCGGTTGTCCGAAGCCAACGCGACGTCGGCGGTCGAACTCGCAGACTACCATACCGCGCTCATTCGCGCGCGTTCGACCGTCGAGGTTCGAAAGCAGGAACAGATCGAGGCCGGGGCGTTCCTTCAATCGGCCCGAGAGGATCAAGCAAAGACGGTCATCGAGGCCCCGATCGACGGCGTCGTCTCGCAGCTTTTTGCCAAGAAAGGCGAGGTCGTCATTACCGGTACGATGAACAATCCCGGAACACGGATCATGGTCATCAGCGACTTGTCGAAGATGCAGGTGCGGTGCCGTGTCGATGAGACCGACGCGGCGCTGGTCGTGAAGGATCAGGTCGCCCGCATCTTTCTCCAGTCCAACACCCGCGAGGCGATTCGCGGGCACGTTGAACGCGTTGCGACGAAGGGCACGAAACCCACCGGGCGAGATGTCGTGACGTTCGAGACGGTCGTCATGGTCGATGACATCGACACGAGGGTCCGCCCCGGCATGACCGCCAACGTCGAGATCGAGGTTGCCCGACGCGAAGACGTGCTGACGATTCCAGTCGAAGCCGTCGTCGCGAGGAAGCGCAGGGATCTCCCTGACGAGTTGGTTGCCGAGTTCGATCGGATCCAGGCCGCGTTGAACACCGCCCAGCGTCGGCAAACCGCGCAGTACATTTCGATCGTTTTTTGTTCGGTGGATGGCGTCGCCGATCCCCGCTTGGTCGCCACCGGCATCAGCGACGAGACGGGCGTCGAGATTACGTCGGGGCTCGCTCCGGACGATCTCGTGGTCGTGGGTCCATACCGCACGCTCGATCAGGTCAAGAAGGGTGATAAGTTGAAGACCGAGGATGACGAGTCGCTTGGAGACGAGCCGGGCGAGGGCGAACCCGTTACCGTGGAAAAGGACAGCGCCGACCACCCCGACAAGGTGGCGGACAAGGATGCGAACGAGACCGAGTCGAAAACCGCGACTCACGACGAGGCCGACGGATCGCGGCGGACGGACTCCCAGGCGTCAACGGATGCCACGCCCGACACGGGCACACACGCCGACACGGACACACACGCCGACGCGGGAACGAACAGATGATTGCGGACTCGCCAATCTCGAAAACCACCGCGCCGCTGATCGAACTTGCCGATCTTCACAAGGTCTACCGGGTGGGCACGGAGTTGGTGCATGCACTTCGCGGTGTGTCCCTGTTGATCGGCGAGAACGAATATGTCGCCATCATGGGGCCTTCCGGCTCCGGCAAGAGCACCATGATGAACATCATCGGCTGTCTCGATGTGCCGACCGAGGGGCGATACCTGCTCCGCGGCCAGGATGTGAGCCGAATGTCGCAGTCGCGGCTCGCCCGTGTTCGCGGGCGACAGATCGGATTCGTCTTTCAATCGTTCGAGTTGCTCCCCCGCACGAGCGCGCTCAAGAACGTCGAGTTGCCGCTGACCTACTCCGGGGTGAGGCATCGGCGCAAACGTGCGATCGAGGCGCTGAGGCGCGTAAGCCTGCTCGACCGCGCCCACCACCATCCGAATCAACTCTCCGGCGGCCAGAAGCAACGCGTCGCGATTGCCCGGGCGTTGGCCCAAGAGCCCGACATCATCCTGGCCGACGAACCGACCGGAAACCTCGACAGCACCACCGGTAACGAAATCATGGCGATCTTCGACTCGCTACACGCCGAGGGGCAAACCATTATCGTCGTGACCCATGAGGACCACGTCGCCAGGCGCTGCCGCAGGACGATCAAGCTCATGGACGGGCAAATCGTCCTCGATCAAATGAACGAAGAGCGGGAAAGAGCGAAGGGCATTTCGACGGCCGAGGGTGCAGCCGCCGCCGCGACCGGTGGAAGCGAGGGCACGGCTGCGACCGGCGGCTCTCGGCCGCACGGTACCGAGGGCGTTCGCCCCGACGGGAAGCGCGGTGCCGCGACGGGAACCGTGATCGAAGAGGGAGGGCCTTCCTGATGGCGGCGGTGCGTGTGATCTTCGGTGTGCTGCTGTTCGTCCCGCACCAGATCGGTGCACTGGCGACCAACGTCGTCACGGCCCTCGTCCAGATCTGGACGAACAAGATCCGTGCCTTTTTGACCGTGCTAGGGATCATCATCGCCGTCACGTCGATCATCACCGTCGTTTCGTTCGTACAGGGGTTCGGCGACTACTTCACGAACTTTCTCCGCGGTCTCGGCACCAATCTCATGGTTGTTTATCCGGAGGCGGTGCGGGGTCCGCGCGGCGAGTTCCTTCGTCCCGCTGAAATGACCGTCGATGACATCTTCGCCGTCGATGCCAAGTCGGACGCGATTCGCCGCACCTCGCCGGTGATTTTCGCACGCTGCACCGTCGAGTATGGACGTCAGCAGATTACCGGGTTGAACATGCGCTGCGCGAGCGAGCTGTTCCAGCCGATTCGCAATTTCTACGTCGAGGAGGGCCAGGGGCGGTTCTTCGGGGCGATCGACGTTGAGAACGCGGCGCAGGTGTGCGTGCTCGGGCGGGACGTGCTCAGACAGCTCGAATGCGATGAGTCGATCGTGGGCGACTACATCATGGTCGACAGCCAGCGGTTCAAGGTGCTGGGTCTGCTCGAGACCCAGGGGAGCTTCATGGGCGATAACAACGACGCCATCATCGTCATTCCCTGGACGACCGGTCTCAAGATGTACCCCAACAATCGCAACTATATGGCGTTCTACAGCGAGGCGATGAGCGAAGAGCAGGTCGACGAGGCCGAAGCCCAGATTGCCCGGACGCTGCGCCGCCGCCACGGAATCAGGCCCGGCGAGCGCAACGACTTCGGCGTCTTCAAGCAGGATCAGATATTGCAGCAGTTCAACCAGGTCAAGATGATCGCGACGAGCGTGCTGGGGGGAATCGTGGGCATTTCCCTGCTGGTCGGTGGCATCGGCATCATGAACGTCATGCTCGTCTCGGTCACCGAGCGGACGCGCGAGATCGGACTCCGCAAGAGCGTCGGCGCCCGCCGCCGCGACATCCTCCTGCAGTTTCTCACCGAGGCCGTCGTGCTCAGCACCGTCGGCGGGCTCATCGGCATCGGGCTTGGCTACGCGATCTGCGGTGTCGCGTCACTCCACCCAAAAATGGTCGAGGTCAACGTGCCGATTTGGTCGGTCGCACTGGCGCTGGGCTTCTCCGCCGGCACGGGCATCTTCTTCGGCATCGTACCCGCCTTCAAAGCCGCCATCCTCCACCCGATCGACGCGCTTCGCCACGAGTAGTTCGATCGCCGCGGGCGCTTCGTACAAAAAAACTCCGCGCGTGTAAGAAATCAGCGCTGGGGCTGACGTATAGGTGTCCAGCGCACCGATCAACGGTCGATGGGCGGTGAAGCCCGGCCGCGTGGCCGTGTGATTCTTGCTTTCGAGGTCTCTTGGCGGAGGACGTGCCATGTGCGCACTGACTATGATCATCGGAACTAATATCTCGCGTGAGTGCGCTTGCCGGCGATTGCGATCGAGCGGGCGAGCCGCATGTCGGGCACATCACTCGCATCCGAACGGAATTGCGCCCAGCCTATCGACAACGCGCGTCCGAGGATGCCTGCCGGCCGATTGGGTAACCCCGGCGGTTGCAATCGTCGTATTCGCCGTCGTGATATCGGAGCCGGTCATAGCGCAATGCGAGTTGCAGAAGCTCGTACCCTCCGGCTCGGCGCCGGGTGACAAATTCGGTGCTGCCGTCGCGATCGACGGTGATCTTGCCCTGGTTGGCGCACCAGGCGCCGACGCGCCGGATGGGACGAACATCGGGGCTGTCTATTTCTTTCGGCGAGACGGAATGGTGTGGACCGCAGAGGTCAAGGTCGTTCCGGATGATCCGGTTTTTTCGTCCCAATTCGGTGCCGCCGTTGCCCTCGACGGGGACCGTGCCTTGGTCGGCGCCGGCGCCGGCGACAGCGCCGACCTCGTGGTTTCCGTGTATCAACGGTCCGGTAGCGAAACACCCGATGACCCTTCGGACGATTCCTGGATCCTAGAGGCGAAGCTCACATCGAGCGGACCCGCCACGCAGTGGTTTGGCTTCTCGGTCGCGTTGAGCGGAAATTGGATCGCCGCTGGTGATCCAGACCTGTTCGGCGCGCCCGGAGGGGTCGTCTACCTCTATAGGCTCGACGACGACGGCACGCCCGAGGAACCCGGCGACGACGCCTGGGTCGAGGCCGGCAAGCTCCTTCCACCCGTGCCGGCTCCGAGTGGGTTGGACTGGTACGGTTATGCGCTCCACATCGACGAAGATATGCTCTTCGTCGGCGCGCCCGAACCGCCGTGGTTCGGGCGATCATATGTGTACCGACGATTCGACCAAGGGACGCCAAACGACGAAAGCGACGATGAGTGGATCGAGGTGGACCAACTCACGCAGGCGGACGCCTGGCCGCAAGAGTACTTCGGTCGGTCGGTGCATGCGGACGGTTCGCGCGTCATTGTCGGTGCTCCGCTTGATGATGATGCCTGCCCCGGCGGCGAGTATCCGTGGGAAATAACACCCGACTGCGATTCCGGATCGGCCGGCATCTTTCGTCTGGATGACGGCGGCACGCCGGACGATCCAACGGACGACACGTGGATCGAAGAGGCCAAGCTGGTCCCGTCGGACACAGCCGGAGGGGATCATTTTGGTTCTCGTGTGGCGATCGCCGATGACATCGCGCTCGTCACCGCAACCGGGGACGACGACGCGTGCGGCGGTGAGAGCATCTGCTGCTACGGCAACGGAGACCTTGGATGCGACGACGCGACCTGTGCGCAAGAGGTCTGTGCAATCAACCACGAGTGCTGCAACACCTGGAGCGGTTTTTGCGCGTTGTTGGCCATTCTACATTGTGATGTTTGCTGCAACTCGGGATCCGTGTACGCCTTCCAACGCGACGGCACGACATGGACCGAGGTATTCAAGCTGACGGCAGCGGACGCGGGTGCCGGTGACGTGTTCGGAAGGGCACTGGCGATCAGCGGGAATCGCGCAATTGTCGGGGCGGTTCCGTATCCGCAGACGGCAGAAATCCCGGGCGCGGCGTATGTCTTCGCCTTTGCCGGTGACTGCGACGCGAACGAGGAGGTCGACTTATGCGAGATCGCCGATAACCCCAGCCTCGACCTGGACGATGACGGTCTCCTCGACGACTGCGAGAGCGGAACGATACAGGTGACGCTCGCGCCGAGCGCTCCGCCCGGGAGTCTCCTGCCGGGCCAGCAGATCACCGTGGATCTGATGCTTTCTTCCGCCGACCATGCGATCGTCGACCTGCGTCATTTGCAGTTCGACACGGCGGAGACGATCGGCGCGACCGTCGATACCGTTTCGTTTGATTTTCAGGGACTGGACGACGACTTTCTGTACATCGTGGACGAAAGCACGGACATCTTCTCGGCCGTCTATCAGGCGGCGCAGGGACTGGACGGGCTAATCGTCAATTTGGATGAGACGCCGCAAGTCGTCGCGCGTCTGACGTTGACGTTTTTGTCCGAGGGCGTTTTGGATGTGCTTGGCGCTCCCGATCCGTCCGACAACGGCGAAGGTGTGTTCTTCGAGGCCGGATTCGGCATGATCCACCAGTATTCCCTGACCGCCGGGAACGTCAATGGCGGCAGGCTCGTTCTTTCGACCGGATCGCGAGAGTTCGGAATCATCGAGGCCGAACCGCCCGACCGGGCCATCGATGCACGCCAGCCGCACGATCCCGACGGAGCGAATCCCGTTGGATGGTCGTCGATAACGCTCGTGATGAATGCCGACGCAAGCAGCCTTACTGCGGACGCGTTCACCGTCACTCAGGATCCCGCGGGGACGCCGCCGGCGATCGTGGGTCTTAGCGCGAATGGCGTCTCCGTCACATTGGTATTTGACGGTCCCATCAACGTGGGTGCATGGACGATCGTGACGCACGACGCGAGCGGCAGCAGCACTCGGATGGGGTTCCTTCCGGGCGACGTAAACAATGACGAGATTGTCGGCGCCGCGGACGTTCTCGCGCTGGTCGATCACCTGAACGGTGTCGGCAGGCCCTTGGCACTTTTTCAGACCGACGCCAACCGAAGCGGCACGACCGACGCCAACGACGTACTTCGCGTGATCGACCTGCTCAACGGCGCAGGCGACTACGACGAGTACCTTGGCACGGCGTTACCGTAGTAGGGCAAACGCCGTACGGTTCGCGGGCGTCGGGTCGAGGACCCGACCTACAGGGCTGCGCCGAAACGGGACGAAATCGTTGTTCCCGAGGCGTCGGGGGCAGGATTGTAACGATGGAGCAGCCCCGCAGGAACGAATCTCCGCGAGAACGGGCCTTTTGCTTGAATCCAGCGGTTCGTTCGGTCATGATCGCGATTTGAAATCTGATAACTGGGAAATACCGGATGGTCGCACGCTCGTCAGCGTCACTCGGAATTCCCGACTGGAAAACTGACATGAAACATCAAGATTTGAGTTCGAGGGTTCCCGCATTTTTGCTGGTCCTGCTGGTACTCGGCGTATCTACCTCGGGTGCTTGCGCACCGCAAGACCCACGCCTTCAAAGTGTCGAAGATTTGGTTGAGGTCGGCTTCTCACGCTCTCGTGTCGTCATGGTCAACGAAGCGCACAGCGGACTCAAGCGTTGCGTGCGGACACGGCAAGTCGGCCTGCGCATCCTTTTTCGCGCTCATGCGGCCGGCGTGCGGCATCTGGCCATGGAAGCCCTCAATGCGCGTTTCGCCGAAAAGGCGAACCGTACCCGTGTCGTACCGACATTGCCAAGCGGTTTTTATCTCGCTCAGGAGGATATGCGTAGGTTGATTCGCGCAGCGCTCGACCTGGGCTGGACCCTGGTTCCGTATGAGGCCGATACCTCGAAGATGCGGGCGTTGTTTGAGGACACCATGAGCAGGGCCGCCACGAATTGGCGCGATCAGGAACAGGCTAAGAATCTCGCCGCTGTCATGGACGGCTTGGGTCCCGCTGGTCGCCTGCTCGTTTGGTGCGGGAATGGACACCTTAGGAAGAAACCTAGGGGGAACTGGAAGCCCATGGGTGCTCAATTCTGGGAACTCAGCGGAATAGAGCCGTTCTCTATTGACCAGACGTTGACGGTGGTCTTTAAAAAGGGCGGCCTTTCGCGCGGACAGCCGCTGCTTGAGCGCTTTCAGAAGCAGCTCGAGGCGACTCCAGGTGAAACCATGGGATTCCTACGGGAGGACTGGAAGGACGGCCGCGACCATAAAGGATATGACGCGTTCATCATCTCCCTGCACAACACACTTGAGTGATAGCCCCTTACTGGAAGTGTCCCGTCAGAAAGAGCCGCATGTGGGGTCACGATTCAATCTTGGGGCGGGGTGGCACTGCTGGCGGGTGAGTTGTGCGTGTGTGCCACTGCTCTTGAGCAGTGTCTTCGCAAGCACTGCTCGAGAGCAGTGGCACACGCCAATGTCGTCCAGCCGGCCGAGGAACGGGCTGCAAAAAGCCGCGCCATTCGCAAGCCGGGTCCGCTCGGCCATCGGATGCAATAACGGTTGACGCAAGGGGCGCGCCCCCGTCACAAGGGGCGCGGCCCCCGTCACGCCTGCGCTTTCAACCAAGCCACGGACGCCCGATGTCCCTTCTCCATCGTATTTGACCGTTCCGCAACACCACCGTTGCTCGCCCACGGTATGGCGGCGGACCGGGTACGCGGACATGGGACTCATCGGCGGCGTTTCGCCCTGCGCGGCGTTGCCTTGCGCGGGCCGACGAGGTAGCCCTGCATGAGTCGCTTGTTCTCCTCGAATGAAAAGTCGGAATCGACATCCCGGCACGCCGTGTCGTAAGCCGAGTAAGCGTAGTCCCAAAGCTGTTCGACCCCGGTGGCGTCAAGGCTCGTCTGCTCGAATGTTCCCAAGATCATCTCCACCAGCGGCACGAACTCGGAGTCGTCCAGCATCATCGTCGCGTCGCCCATCTGCATCTCGAACAGGGCGTCGATCTGCCTCTTCCCCAGCGCCAGCAGCAGCCCTTTCCCTTCGTTTTGGCACATATCAGCCCATCCTTGTTCGGCCTACTTCCGTAGCTCGCTGAGTTTGACCTGTTCGCCGTTCTTTCGGATACGCCAAAACGCCCAGCCGTTCGTCGCTCGTTTGCGAACGGCCTTCGCCGCTGCCGATGGGCTGTCGTAGAACTGGCCGTTGAACTTGATGCGACCGTTGTTGTAGACGACGGCTTTGTAGTCCTTGCCCTTGTAGGTGGCGTAGATTCTCTTGCCGCCGCCAACGATACCCTTCAAGGGGCGATCTTTGCGTTGGTCTCGGCTGGTAGTTTTCCGTTTGACTTTCCGGCGGCTATTGAATCCTGCATAGAAAAAGAAGCTACTTATGGTCCCAACTGGATTTTGAGCCCGGCGGCGCGAACGAAAGAACGCAGGAGGGACTGATGGCTTGCGATATCATCGGCCTCCAGGCGCGCCTGTTTGTAGACTTCATCGAGTTCACAAAGACCGTGGTTGGCGGTTCGGTGATATTTGAGGTTACCCCAGACGTATTCCATCGGGTTGAGCTCCGGTGCGTACGGCGGCAACCACTCGATCGTGAGCCTCGGATAGATCGCCCGCCAGTATTGCAGTTGCTTGCTGCGATGAGCATTGAGTCGATCCCATACCAAAATGACGTTCCCGCGAAGATGACGGAGCAAATCGCGCAGGAAGGTAATGACCT
>JADFHG010000264.1 GCA_022567365.1 Planctomycetota bacterium
TCCGTTCCTTGCGGTCGCGAGGGTCGGCCAAACAGCGATGCCTGGAGTGGGCCGGCGGATCGTACTCGACCGACGTGTACGGGGTCATGGGTGGCTGGTGTGCCGCCAACCCCAAACCCGCGTCAGCAGTTGGGCAGTTGCCAGTTGAGGAAGTTATCAGTTGGGAAGTTGTCAGTGAGGAAGTGCGAGGGTGTGCGTACCTCCTACTGATAACGGAAAACTGATGACTGACAACTGATAACTCAGTAAGGCTTCGCGTGGGGGATTCACCAGTGGTCGCGGAAGATCATGACACCCTGCCGTCAGGCGGTCGGTTCCCGTCGTGGGTGCCGCGCTGGGTGGCGATCGCGCTGGGGCTAGGCATATTCGGCACCCTGATCTGGGTGCTGCGCTATGACCGGGCGAGAATCGCATCCTGCATGGGCGAACTGCATTGGACCGTTGTGGCGGCAGTGCCGGTGTGTACCGCAGTGACCCTCAGCGGCCGGTTTCTCCGTTGGCATTTTCTCCTGCGGCGAATCGACGTGCGCTTGAGGACCCGCACGAGCCTCGCCATATACGCGTTTTCCTTGCCGATGGCGCTGACGCCGGCGTACATCGGTGAGTTGGTCCGGGCCGAACTTGTCCATCGTGCCGTCGGCCGATCGCGCGCTCGAGCCGCTTGTGTGGTCGTGTTCGAACGCTTGCTGGATTTTCTCGCGCTCACGATCATCTGGATCGGCGCGACGTTGCATGTCGTGCCCTTCATCGGCGTTGTCGCCGCGATCGCGCTCTCTATCGCGCTGGCCGATCGATGGGCGCGGCGACGCGCACCGCACGCGCGAAGGGCGAACGACGGGCAAGGCGACGAACCGGGTAGCTCGTTCGGCGCGGGCATGGGAGAACGGCCGTTGCGCGCGAATGCCTTTCGGCGACTCCTCGATCCACGTGCCGTCGGCGTAGCGTTGTTTGCATCCGTCTTGATCTGGCTGCCGCCGTGTGCGGGATTGTTTCTGCTGGTGCGCGGCGCCGGGTTTCCGATCCACGCCGCCGACGCGGCCGCCACCTTTTCCGGCGGCACGGTGCTGAGCGCGCTGACGCTGTCACCCGCCGGAGTGGGTGTGGCCGGCAGCCTCATGGTGCGAAATCTGACCGAATTGCGCGACGTCGCCGGTTCGACAATGGCAGCGGAGACCGCCATTGCGGTGGTGATCGTCCTTCGACTCGCCACGACGTGGTTGTCGGTGGCGATCGGCGGGATCTCGCTCATGGCGTACGGGCGGGGGTGGCGGTGGTGGCGGTCGGCGAGTGACACGACGATGCATTTCGAAGCACTTTCCGAGACCTATGACACGGAGATCCCCGAGCATGTGCGTCGATATCTGCTTCGCAAAAAGACGAGACTCATGATCGACCAGCTCGGCGCAGGGCGACTCTGTGGGCTGGACATAGGTTGCGGCCGCGGGTGGCACGCGGAAGCGATGCAGTCGGCGGGACACACGATCGTCGCGATGGACGTTTCGTTCGCGCAGGCGTCGGCCGCGCGCGGGTTGCTCGGTATCGACAACGGCTGGGGCGCCGTTGTCGCCAGTGGGGACTTGTTGCCGTTTGCCGATGGCGCATTCGACTACGCCTATGCGATCAACGTCGTCCACCACCTGCCGGATCAACCGACACAGCGGAAGCTGTTCGCGGACGTCGCCCGCGTCTTGCGGCCCGGTGGGCGGTTTTTCCTCCACGAGATCAACATTACCAATCCACTGTTTCGTCTCTACATGAGCTACTTTTTTCCGATCATCCGCAACATCGACGAGGGAGACGAGCATTGGTTGCTCCCCGCCCGCCTCGAGTCGACCGACGCGCTCGAACTCGCTTCGATCGACTACTTCACGTTCTTTCCGGATTTCCTACCGCGGATCCTTCTCGGCCCGCTGAGACCGCTCGACGAGCGTCTGGCGACCTCCCCTCTCCGACGCTACTCCGCACATTACATGGCGACGTTCGTTCGGCGGGTCGCGGAGTGAACCGGAATCCAAGTAACCGTGCGCGACTCCTTGGCGGCCCGTTGAAACAGTAGCGGCCGCCCCCCGTGGCGGCCGTGGAACACCGAAGAACGTGGGTCAACGACACCGCTATCGGGTTTTTCAGCGGACTGTCAGGTCACCAGCGCGTCGCCGTTCAAAACAAGTCCCCAGGCTTGCGGTTGTCGGATCGCTACGCGGTCGCGATCGCGTTCTTGCCGTTGCGTTTGGCCGCGTATAGCGCCCCGTCCGCCCTGCGCAGCAAGGCTTCCGCGTCCGCGTCGGGCTGCTCCTTGATGGAGGTGACCCCGGCGCTTAATGTCACCGGTTTGTCGCCGCATCGGGTCGCGGCGTATTGCCCGAATAGCTTGCCGATCCGTTCAACAAGCGGTGCCGCCTGGGCGGCGCTCAACCCGGACATCAACAATACGAACTCGTCTCCACCGTATCGCACGGCCACGTCCTCACGGCGCGTCGCACTGCGAAGAAGCTGCCCGATGAATCGAAGTAGCTCATCGCCGGCGGCATGACCCTTTGTGTCGTTGAGGTGCTTGAAGTTGTCGATGTCGACCATGACAATCGCGAGGTTTTCGCCACGAGCGCGTTTGGCCTGTATGAGGCCGGCGAATTCGGCATCGAGAAAACGCCGGTTGCGCAATCCGGTCAGCGGGTCGATCGTCGCGGCGTCCTGGGCACGCCTCAGCGCTCGATTGAATCCCTTCTCTCGTTCGCCGAATTCGCGGACGGACTCAGACACGGCGCGTTCCACACATGATCGTGATTCAAGCGCGTCGAGCGCGATTCCGCGCAGATTGTCGGCGATCATCGTTGTTTCGCGCCACTCGCGACCGGCGATCTGCGCGACCCACTGGTCGAGGTCCGCGGCGGGATCCCATGGGCTTGCCAACCGGCGTAGCGGCTCGCCCACACGCTGCGCAAACCACCGACCCACGGACCGCGCGGCAAGCCACACGACGACAAGTGCCAGTAGGGCAAAGATGATCGATGCCGTCACCCAGCCATGCCAATCGCTGCTGCGCTTCAGGAGAATGACGATCTTGTCGGTTGATCCGGCGTCACGCCGGTCGAACGTGACGACCACGCCCCATGCAGCCTGTCGGTCGCCGCGGTCGCCGATTGCGGTCGCGACGGGGCCGTCTCGCACGGCCGACAACGAATCCGCGAACGCCTTTCGCGCGGTCGTATCCTCGGGCACCATAACACGGTGCCGATTCGCGGAGTCGATCATGGCGACACCGAGGAGCCCGTCGAATTGATTCCTCATCCGCCGGATGGTCGCGGACGGGTTTTCCGCGCCCGCTTGGATCGCGAGAGCGCACATCCGCGCCTGTTCGGTCGCCGCGCGCCGATCCCGGCGGTCCAGCACCCTCGCACAGACGATCGCTCCGAGAATAGCCGCAAAGAGGATCCCCTTGCGCATCGCCCGGCGTACGCGCCGCTGCAACGCTGGACCGATTGGTTGTAGCTTTGCAGTGACCATGTGCCGATCTTTCCCGACCGATCCGAGCGCGCACGGCGCCGCGTCCGTCCGCCATCGCTCGGGCATACGGCGGAAGCGGCAGCGTGCGTTGTCGGAACGCTCCGCTAATGATGCCGCGCACAATCGACCGACCGCGATCCGGCAAGATCGACGGATACCACCCGGAGCCGAATGACCCAGGGTACGGCTCGCCGCGCGCGCAGCCCGTTCAACTAGAGCTTACGATTCCGTCGAGCGCCGACGGTGATCAGGAAGGATATGCAGGTCCGATAGCAAACCGGTTGGCGGGCAAGCGCCGATGCGAATCATGTTTTGCCCGCGTACTCCGCGAAGGTCTTCGGCGTTTCCCATATGCGGACCATGGCGAGTTCGCAGGGCGACAGCGATCCCGCAAGTCGTTTGAACACGACGCGGGCGATGTTCTCGACCGTGGGGTTGAGGGTCGCGAACTCCGGGCAATCGAGATTGAGGTGCTTGTGGTCGAAGCGGTCGATCACGATTTCGCCAACGGTTCGTTGGAAGTGGGCGTGGTCGATTATGCGGCCCGTCGCGTCGTCGACGGTTCCACGTATCGTGACTTCGACGACGTAGTTGTGCCCATGGCCGTTCGGATTGTTGCACTTGCCGAACGTGCGGCGATTCTCCTCGTCGGAAAGGTCCGCGCAGTGCAGCCGGTGCGCCGCGGAAAACTCGAACGATTGGGTCATGTGGATCATGTCGATTTCTCCAGCGCGCACTGCATATCGAAGGAATGGTGAGGTCGAGAGCGAAAGCTCGGCGAGCCGGCATGTTGCCGGGCACGCGGCCGCCGCGGCGCCGAACACCTCACGCAATGCGCCGGCAGCGCCGAGCGCATCGGCATCGCGCGATCCGGCGCGACGGCGCAAGTGCGCGCCGACGACGTCTCGCAACATGGTATCGAGCGCCGATATGGTGCAGACGAAACCGCTGCGCTCGTCCACCGGCCCCTCCACGATTGCTCGAAGCACGACGAACGGCGCAACGCCGTCCGAAGTCGGATGGCCCGCCCAGGAGTTTACTACCGCACCGGACGCTGCGTCCGGGGCGACGAAGCACCGTACTTCACGCATTAGTCGCATGGTTGTATTCTAAGTGAATGGGCGCGATTCCGCACCATCAGCGCGCTGCGTGCCTCGGTTCTGAGTCGGTTCTCTACCTCCTGTTGCGATCGGGCGGGTTGACCTGGACAAGACAGGCCGACGTTTGATTGTGATCGATGTCGATCCCGAGTACACTTGTCCGTAAGCCTGCCGTGTCGGTGGGTCGTGGGACGTTCAAACGACCCCATCGATCAGCCGAGGCGCCCTCAGCACCACAATGGATAATCGCGAGATCGCGCTGCGCTACCACGAAACCACGAAGCACCATCCCCATCGGTACGCGCGCAGCTTGGGTTATTTGGATTGGGCGACGCAGCCTGATCCGTTTCGCCGGTATCAGGGCGCGCCGTGCGTGCCGCTGCTGCTAGCCGAAGCCGCTGCCGCACCGTCATACGATGCTCTGTATGAGTCAGGAGCAATCGCGCCACAAGCACTGTGCCTCGAGACCATTTCCGAATTCTTCCAATACTCCCTGGCCTTGTCCGCCTGGAAGGAATATCAAGGATCTCGCTGGGCACTTCGGATCAATCCGTCGAGTGGCAACCTGCATCCGACCGAGGGATACCTCGCCATTGGCGCCGTCCAAGGGCTGGCCGACACCGCGGGCGTGTTTCATTACGCGCCAAAGGACCATGTTCTCGAACGAAGGTGCGAGATACGGACCGACGTTTGGAATCGTTTGATCGACGGGTTCCCCAGCGGAACGTTCTTGGTGGGACTCTCCTCCATCCATTGGCGCGAGGCCTGGAAGTACGGCGAAAGGGCCTATCGATATTGTCAGCACGACGTCGGTCACGCGCTCGCTGCGTTATGCCTATCGGCTGCGCTGCAAGGCTGGCAGGTCTTGCCGCTGACCAAGATGAGCGATGGAGAAGTCAGCGCGCTCTTGGGATTGGATCGCACGCACGACTTCGAGCACGCCGAGCGCGAGCATCCCGATCTGCTTGTGGCCGTCATGCCATCAGCCGAATCTCGAACCAGCGACATTCCGATCGGCCTCCCCAGCGACGCGCTCGGATCGGTCGTGCGCGGCAAATGGTACGGCAGCGCGAACCGTCTCAGTTCGGACCATGTGGACTGGGAGTTGATCGACTCGGTCGCCGACGCGTGCGTCAAACCGCCGGCGAAGCCGGTTCAA
>JADFHG010000265.1 GCA_022567365.1 Planctomycetota bacterium
GCCGCGGATCGTAGCACTCGAAACGGGCAAGGGGACGGCGGGCAAGCGATGGACGACCGGGTGCCCGACGACCGTGCGGCGAACGTGCGGTGCGTCCAGGTCATCTGCCCTCACTTGGGTTGCGCGGTCGAATACCACGCCGATCAATCGGCGTTTGCGTGTCCGTGCCATGCCAGCACGTTCGACAGGGCGGGCAAACGAGAGGGCGGCCCCGCGCCGAGGGATCTGGATACACTGCCATGCCGTGTCACTCGACCGGACGCGGCGGGCAACCGGTGGGTCGAGGTGCGATACGAGGAGTTCCGAACGGGCATCGCCGAGAAACGCGAGCGCACTTGAATGGTGAGCGCCGCTTTTTCGCTCCCCCGAGCCGCGGGCTTTAGCCCGCGCGATGTCGCGGATTTGGCGCGACGTTGCTTCATGTACGAACGATCTCGCGGACTAAAGCCCGCGGCTCAGGGGATTGCGAATGATCTCGCGGTTCAGATAGTCGTATGATTTGTGCAACGCGACACTCGCTCGACCGAGTCTAACCCATGAAACTGACGGATTGGATTGACCAGCGCACGGGCATTCGAAACCTCGTCCGCGGCGCGCTTGACGAATCGGTCCCCGGCGGGGCGCGGTGGCGCTATGTATGGGGCAGCGTGCTCGTCTTCGTCTTCGTCCTGCAGGTGTTGACGGGCATCCTGCTCATGACCGTCTACAGCCCGTCGGCCACCACCGCGTGGAGCAGCGTCTGGTACATTCAATCGGAGATGACGCTCGGCTGGCTGATTCGCGGTCTGCATCATTTCGGCTCACAGGCGATGATCATACTGCTGCCCATACACGTGCTTCAGGTGCTCGTCGCCCGTGCATATCGATCGCCGCGCGAGATCAACTGGTGGCTGGGCCTCGGCCTCTTCGGGTTGGTCTTGGGGCTCTCATTGACCGGATACCTTCTGCCCTGGGACCAAAAGGGCTACTGGGCGACGAAGGTCGCGACCAACATCATGGGGCTTACGCCCGTCGTCGGCGGTGTACTACAGAAACTCGTCGTCGGCGGGTCGGAATATGGACATCTCACCATCACCCGGTTTTTCACGCTTCACGTGATGGTCCTTCCGGCGTGCCTTGCCTTGCTGTTGATCGCGCACTTGGCCCTGTTTCGCCGACATGGTGTGACGTTTCGACCAGCCGACGCGGGCAAGCCTGCGGGCAGTTTTTGGCCGGAACAGTTGCTGCGCGACTCGTTGGCTTGCCTCGCCGTTCTGGCCCTGCTCTTCGGCGTGGTGTGGTATACGCACGCGGTGCAGGGCAACGCGTTGCTCGACGCGCCGGCCGACCCGTCGGCAAGCGACTACCCCGCCAGGCCTGAATGGTATTTCCTATTCCTGTTCCAAAGCCTCAAGTTCTTCGAGGGACCGCGGCTCGAAGTCTTCGGCGCGATCGTCCTGCCTGGCGGGGTCGCGGCCTGTTTGTTCGCGTTGCCGCTGTTGGACAAGTTGCTGCGCCCAAAAACCGCCCATCGAGTTGCGATGGGGTTTGTCATAGTCCTTTTCGCCACGACGATCTTGCTCACGCTCGATGCGTTTCGCGACGATCGCGACCCACCGGCCGAGGCAGTCGCGTTGATTCGTGACGGGCAACGGCGCGGCGCCAAGCTCGACGCCGCCGACCGGGAAACGCTTCGCGCGTGGCGTTTCAACCGCCAGCGAGACGAGGCGACGCGCGTGGCCGACCGTGCCCTCGAACTCGCCGCGACGCAGGGCATCCCGCCGAGCGGTCCCCTCGAAATGATCGCCCGCGACCCGACCATCCGCGGCCCGAAGCTCTTCGCCGCCCACTGCGCGATCTGCCATCGCTATCACGGGCACAACGGTTTGGGCATCGTGCCCATCGAGGAACCGACCTCGTCCGATCTCGGGGGATACGCATCCCGCGAGTGGATCCGCGGACTCCTCGACGACCCAACGTCGGACGTGTACTTCGGTCGTATGAAAAAACCGGACGGCGCACCAGCCCACACACGCATGTCGAAGTGGCTTGCGGATCTTCGCGAAGACTACGAAGACGACGATGCAATCGACGCACTCGACGGGGATTTGGACGCGGCCGCGGCCTACCTCGCGGACGAGTCCGTCAATCCGGGGCGGCTGGCGGGGACCGCGCCCGATGCGATCAACACCATGATCGCGGGCGACGGTTCGCGAAAACTCGCGGCGGACGAAGTCCAAATCCTACGAGGCCGGGCGTTCTTCATCGAAACATGCAACGAGTGCCATAGCTATGACGCGAAGCGCAAGGGGACGATCCGGGCACCTGAAATGATGGGCTACGGCTCGCCGGATTGGATCGAACGGATGATCGCCGACCCCGGCCACGAGACGCGCTACCGACGCGCGGGCCGCGAACCGGCGCAGATGCCGCCGTTCGAAAACGTGCTAAACGATCAGGACCGGCGCGTCTTGGCGGAATGGCTCCATGGGGATCTGGGAGGTAACTGAGCCGCGAGCTTCAGCCCGCGCGATGTCACGCATTTGGCACGATGTCCGTCTATACCCGCGCGATGTCACGAACTTGACACGACGTTCCTCTATACCCGATAGGTGCCACTGTCTGACAGGACGCCTCTTCAAACGCGAACGACCGCGCGGGCTAAAGCCCGCGGCTCAGTTTGTCGTAGGCGCCGTGAGAGATGACACTAGGCTCTGTCTGGAAACTCGTCTTCAGCGTACTGGTCGCTGCCAAACGGCCTTTGTTTCCCGGCCAGCGCGAGCCGTCGGTGCCGCCGCGAGTGGCCGCACGGTACTTTTCAGACAGAGCCTAACAGCAACCTCCGCCCGCGCAACAATCATCCGCGGCGTCTTTCGTCTCGCTGTAGTCGCTTCCCTTGGTCACACGCGCGGACCGGCGGGCGTCGTCCCCGCAGGTGAACTCCGCAGCGTCATCAAGTGGCACTTCTTCGTGCGGCGGGACGGGGACGATGGAATCGGCGTACGGCGCCGACGTGTACAGTTCAAACGTCTTTGCACACACGGCCATTCGCTCTCCGCGATAGAGCGTGTGCCCGTCGTCGTCGAGCACCGCCTGCCACGGACCGCGGTAGATGACGGCCTGGTTTCCTTCGAGGCGGTGGCCTTCCTTGCCCTTGTACGCACGGACGGTCATGGAACGAAACTCGATCCCCTCGACGACGCGCCACGGCGCTTCACTGCGCTCGACGATTTCGATCCCATGAAAACCAGCCCGTTCGAACGCCTCGAGAAACGCGCCTTCCTCGAACGCACCGCTGATGCAGCCGCTCCAAAGATCTTCGTCGGCTTGCAAATGCGCGGGCACCGGTTCGTCGCAGACGATATCGCTAATCACGCAGCGCCCCTTGCGCTTCAGCACACGATACATCTCCGCGAAGAGCTGCTCCTTCTGATCCGCGCGGACGAGGTTGAGCACGCAGTTGCTAATGATCAAGTCGATCGAATCGTCCGCGATCATCGGATCCTCGCGGCGAATCCTGTCGGCTTCGTCGCCTGCCCGCAAATACCCCTCATAGTCCGTTGCCGGATTCCCCTCCAGGTGCGCCCCGAGCGCCTCGAGGTCCAGCGCGAGATCCTGAATCCTGCCGCATTTGAACGCGACGTTTGCGAATCCGACGTTCTTCGCGAACCCGCCCGTCGCCCCGCGCGCGAGTGCCAACATCGGCGGGTTGAAGTCGACCCCGATGACCCGACCCTCGGAGCCGGCCACCTGCGCGGCGATGAAACACATTTTGCCGCTCCCGCTGCCCAGATCGAGCACGGTGTCGCCCGGCTGCACCCACTTCGACGGGTTCCCGCAGCCGTAGTCCACGTCGAGGATCGCCTTCGGAATCGCATCGAGAAGCTTTCGGTCATAATCACCCACCGCGCAGCATAGCTCGGCCTCGACCTTCTCAGCCGACGCCGCGTACCGCTCGCGCACGGATTGTTCAATCGTCTTTGCGTTACGAATCATCGAACTTCGGTTCTCTCTATTCTCTGTCTTACCCATACCGACCTGCCCCCGTTGGGTCTGCCACCCATTGCGAAAGCCGTCTGCCGTTCCATGTCCTCAACGCGGTAGCATTATTGGGTAGATTCCCAATTCGCGCCGGTTAATGGCACGCCTCCGCCGAGTTCTCGCGACGCGCGCACGACGTCGATCGTTTCACCGTGGGACACCGAAACAAACGCGTCGATCGTCCCGAGGTTCGGGTACTGGCCCATCCCGATGATCACGAAGATTTCATCGCTGCTCGCGTGCATGTTGAAGTAGTAGCGATCGTAAAAATTTCGATCGCTGGTAAAGACGTGGTCGAAGGTTTCGCACGTCTGATGGGCCATGAACTCGTCCATCGGGCTCAGGGGCATTGGGCTCTCTCCTTTCTTCTCTCTTCTTTATTTCTCTCTTCTTTCTTCTCAGCGTTGCTGCTGGTCGCGAATCGCGATGGCCGCTCGAATCTGTTCCAATACCGTCTGGTCGTTGGGTACCAACTCGTTGAGCCTCGAAAAGTAGACAAGTGAGCGGTCGATGTCGCGAGCCACATAGTACACCGCCAACAGTTGGACGGGCTCGGGGTACTCCGGCTCAATCCGCATTGCTTCGTCGACCTGGGCGAGCATATAAGCCTCGCGAAAAACCTCTCGATGCAAACGAATCCTCTCCTCCGCCCAGCGCGCATTGAAGAAGTGATGTTCTGCCCTGTCTTTCACTGGATGCCGGAACACGTTGCTCGCGATCGGGTTGGCCAGTACGAACAGCAGGCAAACCAGAAACGTCCCCGCTCCAAATCGGGCCTGCATGCTCCCGCCCGGCGACGTACCGCGACCCAGTCGTTCAAACACCGCGACGATCAGCGCCGCAGCAAATGGAAGCAAAAGGATCAGCGCCGGGAGGCGATACCGAGCCGTCGGAAAGAACACCAACATTCCGATCACGTGCAGGATAGCGACCCATCCCACTAGCGACGCGCGTTCGCGGGAAACGCGAGTATCGATGTCGCCTCTGCGCACACTCCAGAAGCCCAGGGCCGCGAGAGGAATGAACAGTCCCGCCGGGAAGGCAAAGAGCGTGAAGCCCCCGATGTCGAACTCCCAGAGCAGCGCGCTCAAGACCCAGGAACTCTCGCGCAGCGGGTAGATGGGGAAATTACGCTTCGGCTCGGCGCCACTGAAGACCAGCAAAATCTTTTTGCCCAGGGTGACGAACATCGCGCCGGGGTGCTCGAGCCATTCATCGATCGCCAGGCCGACAAAAAAGCGATTCATGGCAGCGGGCTTCTTTGCGCCGCTCGTGTAGGGGTCGCGAAACAACTCTCCCCATTCGTAGCCACCGCGTCGGCCGAGGGTCTGTTCGAGATCGTGATGGTTGCCGACGTAGAGATTGATCCCGGCGTTGTAGGAGACGAAAACCGGAGTGCCGGCCGCAAGGGAATTGCGGACGCTCACCGCCCCCGGTGCGAGCAAACAGCGTGTCGGGCAGGTCGCCATGCTCAGCGAGTATAGCGTCAAGCGTCTCCTTCCCACCGTTGCGCACGTCAACGTCAACGACGAAGAACCCGGATGGTGTGCCAGTAGCTAAGGCTACGTTAGCATCCGGTGTGATAGCCCACTGTCCCGCAACAGCACCAACGATGCTTGTTGCGTCCTTTACTCCGTGCCCACCGATAAGCGGGCGCTTGTCCTTCGGCCGTAGTGGTAGTACATGCCAGCCACGTTCCGCGTAGCCAACAGCAGCGTCGAGTATGTCTGTCATGG
>JADFHG010000266.1 GCA_022567365.1 Planctomycetota bacterium
CAAGGTACCCAACGAGATTCCGAGCAATAGGCGACGGTTCATTTGCACCACCTCCAGTTTCTAGCGGCATCCGGTCGGATCGGCACAATGCCGACTCGTCCCAGCCGGACGCACGACCGGTAACCATAACCGATTTCACGCCGCGAACCCATCCCCCTGTTCTTGCCGCCCTGGAGATATCGGACCGCACCGCGCCGCGTCTCGACTCTACCAAGCAATTCCAGCGAATCCGCCCGGCCCGTTGACGCTACATCGGCGCGCGGGTCGTCCGATCTCGCACGGATATCGGACGCTGTAACCACGACGGCCATTCACGGGGGAAAGCGGCTTTCCCGATACAATATCGGAGTCCGTGCGCCCGTGTTTCGACCCATCGTGAAGACGGAAACTCGCGGCCTTCGGAATCTCGAATGGAAGCGCTGCATTCGTTTCCGGACTGGGACGGCGTGGCGGACGTTGTCAACGGCCTGTTTGCGCGGAAGTCCTAACCCGATGGCGAGCATGACCAACACGCGACTGATCAAGGCGACCAAGTTCTGCGATTTGGAGATCCACACCAAGTCCGGTTTTCGTATCACCGGAAAATTTGTGGTGCCGGCAAACACGAGTACCTCGGTTCGACCGTCAGACGCGCTGCGCGACGACACGAAAGGGTTCATACTGATCAACGAGGTGACCATCCACGGAAATGGGAAGACGGAGCAGCGCGACGCGGTGCTCGTTCGGTGGGACGCAGTCGAGTGGATCGACTTGCCGCCGAATCAGTGGCAGTGCGCCCCGATCAGCCAGTTCGCTTGCGTCCCATAACAGCCTCTTGAAAAACGTGCGGCACGGACCACGAAAAGCCGGCTTGCGGGTGCCGCTGCCACACCTGGGAATTGACCTCTTCAACCGGCTGATAGGTCGTTATCCAACTCCATCCGCTCGCCCGGACCCAAGGAAGGTCCAGGTCGCAGCGACGCTACCTACCGCGTACGACTTGATAGGTCCGCGTCCGTTGGCGATGATCTCGACCGGTGGGACCGCACCGCCCACGCGGTTCGGCGTCGCGCGGGACGGAGGTTGGATCGACCGAGTTCTCCGGCCGGGCGGCGTCGATCGAGCGTTCCTTCTCGGCGGCCGTCTCGCCGCGGGAGCATTGGCAACCTGTTGCATCGTCGTCAGAAATGTACATAGAGGGAACCGCTGTATCCGCCCTTGTCGGTTTGGCGGTCGGGCGAGACCATGGAAACGACAGCGGGAATCGTACTCTGCGGCGGCAAGAGCAGCCGGATGGGCCAAGCCAAGGAATGGCTTGATTTCGGCGGAGAGCCCCTCTTGCACCGTGTGGTGCGGCTTGTCGGCGACGCGTTGGGCGCGGTCGTCGTCGCCGCGAGGAAGGGGCAGCGCCTTCCGCCTCTTCCACAATTTGCCACCGTGGTCCACGACGAGGCGGTTGACGTGGGTCCACTCGCCGGCATTTCCGCCGCACTGAGCGCGGTGGCGGCGACGGCCGACGTGGCGTTCGTGACTTCATGCGATACGCCGTTTCTGAAAGGCGCGTTCATCACGCGGCTTGTCGATCTCCTCGGCGACGCCCGCGCCGTCGTTCCGGTTCATGCCAATCGTTGGCATCCGCTTGTCGCCGTCTATCGGACCGACACGCGCACCCTACTGAGCGCCGCGATCGAGTCCGGCGAGCGCCGCGTTCGCGCATTCGCTGAAGCCTGCGGCCCCCGGCTCGTTGGCGCCGATGCGTTCGTCGACGTCGATCCGGCAATGGAATCCCTTCGCAACATCAATACACCGGAAGCCTTTGCAGCCGCCCTCGAAACCCTTCGCGATAAACGGTAGACCGGGCTGAAATCGATTGCCCGACCCATCGAAAGTGTCACTGCGCGGCACGGCGATACGTCGATCATGGCGAACCGCGCTTGACGTGTGGGCAGGACAGGCGCGTTCGTGACGCTCGTTCCGTTGGCAGCCCTTTGAAAAAGTGGTGCTCCGCCAAGAATGTAGCGGCTGCCCCCGGTGGCGGCCGTAGGACGGCGATAGCGGTCTCCACAGCCACGTCCGCCACGGGGAGCGGACGCTACGCAGGGTCTTTCAACAAGCCGGCAGGCGACGCCCGTTCCGCTAGAGAGGTTCCTGTTCCGAAGTGGCTTCCATGACCCGTTCGATCGCGCGAAGAGGAATGTGAATATCGATCCGCACCGGGTCACCGACGAACGATACCGAGATCGCGATCGGCGGACCCGGCGGCGGCGTCCCGGCGCCCCCGAAGGGAAGTCCCATTGCGCCAGCGAGCGCAACGAGCCCGACCGGGTCGATCAACAGAACGCAATTGCGCGTCGCCGGCAGGGCGGCGAGCGCCACCTTGTTGTACTTGGACGCGGAAAGCGTGGCGGCAAACCTCTCGCTGAACACCGAATCCACCACCTTCGATCCGCCCATGCAGAAACGGACGAACTTCCCCACCGTTCCGATCGCGAAGCGCGTGCCTTCTCCGTACAATCCATCGGCACCCGGCAGGCCCGACGGGTCCGGTTCGAATTCGTCGATCTCGATGCTGCCCACCCGGCGCTTGCCGAGTGCCTTGTACATGGCACCTTGACCGAGTTTTGTCATTAGCGAGAATGTCGACGTCATCGACTCCGTGAGGAGCTTTTGCAATTCGCGGGCGTCGCGCGTCGTGTAGCTGCCGACGATCGCCATGCCGTCCGCACCAATACCGACCGCCACGTCCACCCCCTCGATGAGCTGCAACATCCGACGGGCGGCCTGGCCCGCTTCCTCGATTGCCTTCTTCGTTTCACCCGCTTCGCCGTCCCCGCCCCCGCCCGTGGCAGGTGCCGATGACATGGCATCCAGCACGCCCGAAATCACGTGATCGAAGAACGGCGAGGCCGTGCCCGGAAAGTGAAAACCGATCGCGAAGAAACTCGGCTGATCGGGGATCCCGGAGAGCAGTGAAACCGCCGCCGGTTCTTGCTGCGCGAGATAACTCTTGATCGATCCGTCGCCGAAACCGATGGTGATCGTCGCCTCGGCCGCCTTCGCGTCGATGTCGATCCCCACGCCGATGTACTCGAGTTGCTTGGCGAACGTCTCCGTGGTACCCAGGACCGTGTTCACCACGCTGTTTGCAGCAGTCGGATCGCCGCCCTGTGCCAACTGCATGGCAACCATCGGCGCGAACATGCCCGCCTGAGCGATTGCACCGAGGGCTGTGGCGCGCGCCTTGCTAAAGTCCACATGCAGCACCACGTTGCGATTGCCGAGTTGCGACATGCGCCCCTTGATCACATCGCCGAGCGACTTCTCCGCACTGATCGCCTCGCGGACGGATGCATTGCTCATGCCGACCACCACGTAATCGCCCTTCGCGGCGGCAAAGAGGACCGACGTATCCTCATACGTGATCTGCCAGATGCCGTTGTCATCCGTCGCCTTCGCTTCTTTCGCCTTCGCCGCGAAATCCGGCACCTTCAGCCAGAAAATCGGCTCGGACGACGGGCCGAAACCCATCGTCGCAATGCCGATGGGTGCCGTGAGGTCCGCCCATGCGAGGATTGGCACTTCCTCGGTAATCGATGTGATAATGGGGTTGTCAGGTGCGTTCGGGTCGAAGCGTTTGCCCCAGATGGAGACCGACTTATCCAGTTCCTTCAAGTCGGCGATCCCCACCGCTACGGCGGCGTCGGCCGGAATGAGGCGAAATACGTCAGAGGCGCTCTTGCCCGCCGCGTCCACCGTGTTCACGGATCCCGCGGCGAGCAGGCCCACTACCGAGATCGTAAGACTCTTTGCAATACCCATAAATCGCTCCCGAAGAATGACCGTTGGGCGAAGCGTCCGTTCGCGCGACGATTTCGACTTTTCGATTCGCAGCAATCCCGGCACAATCGCCCACCGAGGCGCGTCGATCTCTCGACAACCGGAACCCGCAAAGAGTAACCGGCCGGCGCCGCCGGGCAACCGTCATGCAAGTCAATTCTTGTATCGCCCTCGCGCTACGCCACGCAGTCGTCGCACGCGACGACGCACTGAGCAGTCTGTTGAAAAAGTAGCAGCCACCCCCCGTGGCGGCCGTGGAACTCTCAACAACGTCGGTCAACGTTTGCCGCCGCCGGGTCACTCACCGGGCTGCTACTGCCAGCGCCGATGCCCGCGATGTGCGACTTCACCGCCGTTACTCCTCCGGTACGCCGAGAATCGAACTAATTCGGTCGAAGTCGTCCAATGAGTAGTAGTCGATGATGATGCGCCCCCGTCCCTTCCGCTTTCCCTCCCGTATCGTGACTTTGGTCTTCAACACCTCCTCGAAACGCCTTTCGACGTCGCGGATGTGCGGAGACTGGGCATGCTGCGGGTCGCCGTCGGATGCGGGCGCGGCGTTACCGCGGTCTTTGCCTTGGCGCACCAGCGCCTCCAGCGCGCGTACGGAGAGGCCTTGCGCTTGCACGTCCTGGGCCAATCGCCATTGCAGCTCCGAATCGGCCACGCCCAGCAGCGCCCTGGCGTGCCCCATCGATATCCGCCGGTCGGCGACGAGCGACCGAATGCCATCCGGAAGGTCGAGCAGCCGCAGGTAGTTGACGACGGTGGTTCGATCCTCGCCGATTCGCTCAGCCACGGCTTCGGGTGAAAGGGAGAACTCGGTGCAGTATCGTCGGTATGCGCGGGCCCGGTCGATCGCGTTGAGATCCTCCCGTTGCAGATTCTCGACCAGGGCCAGCTCGAGCATCTGCTCGTCGGTGGCCTTACGGACAATGACCGGAACGTCCGATAATGCAATCGCTTTCGAGGCGATAAGCCGCCGTTCGCCGGCAACGATTTCATAGCCACCGCCCTCCGCGCGGCGGACGGTGATCGGCTGCAGGATGCCGTTACGACGAATAGACTCAGCGAGCGAGCTGATACCCGCGCCGCCCGGATCTCGTCTCGGTTGATAGGGATTTGTTAGGATATCACCGACCGGCACCATCCGTGCCTCGATGCCTTCGCACGAGTCGGATCGCTCGGACCGTTCGTCGGCTCTCGCCTCCACCTGTGGAGTCGGCACGTTTCCCATACGGGAATCGCCCTCGCTGTACATTGGCGTTACGAGAGATTCCAGCCCGCGCCCCAATCGACGTGTTTGCTTGGCCATGGCGCCCTCCTTGGTTTGTCGGGTCATCCTGATATGTGTCGTCCGCTAGTCAACGCCGGTCGTCTGTAGAATAGCCGAAATCCGCTGACCGTCAACGAGGCTGGCCGAACCAACTTGGCGAGGATCCCGTGGCCAATGGACCGACGAGTTGGAATCGATGCCCGGTGCCGGCGCGTTTCCAAACGGGAAAATTCGACAGCCCGGCGGGGGCCGGACAGTGGTTGGTAGCCGCTCGCCGATCCGTTTCACGTGAAACAGAAGTCGTTCGGCTTGAGGAACGTATCCAAGCTGGCAGTTTGTGAATCGTCGCAGGACTCCGACGCGACGCCAGCCTCGCGATCTGAACGCGGCGTCGCGCCTAGCGCCGCCTGCCAATTTGACTGATGGCGGATCTGGGAACGCGGCAGTCTGTCCGTACCGATGAGAACGCGTGCCAGAACGACGCGAGCACCTCAGCTACAGTACCCTACGGGCCGCGAAAAATTGCGGCGGGACCGTTGAGCAAGTGGTCGTGTGCCCTTCGCCCGGGAACACTTTCTAACAGATGCAGCTCGGAAAGGGGGGTTTTTCAACACGCCCTCTGGACCCGCAACGCGCGGACGCCCAATCCGATG
>JADFHG010000267.1 GCA_022567365.1 Planctomycetota bacterium
GCCCAATGACAAGCCCGCTGATCGGGGAGGGCAAGAGAAATGATCAGTACGTCATGCTTTGATGGTTCGGGAACCGCGGGGCACGCGCCGATCGACGGTAGTCGGTACGTGTACCTCAGTATCGTGTTTCATAAGTTTCACGACTATCTAAGCCGCATGCTTCAGCCTGCGCGATCCTGCGAGCGCAGAGAACGGTCACGAGCATTCGTGACATCGCGCGGGCTGAAGCCCGCGGCTCGGGTGGGGCGCGTCAACGGGTGTATCCGCGAGCGCGTACACCGGAGTGGCGGTTGCCTCGCTTGCCTGCTCGCGGTGGTTGTCCTTTGTGTCGGCGGTCGCGCGTCGGGCGCGGAATGGACCGAGCTGGGTCCGGCCCCAATCGCGAACGGCCCGTTCGCGGGGCGGATCACCGCCGTTGTCGCCAGCCCGACGATACATGAGAAATTCTATATAGCCGCCGCCGCGGGCGGCATCTGGCGAACGGAAAACAACGGGAGCACGTGGACCGCCTTGGCCCAGGACATGCCGACGTTGGTGATCGGCGCGCTCGCCATGGATCCCGACAACGAGGACATCCTGTACGCCGGTTCCGGCGAGGCCAACTTCGCCAACCATAGCTATTACGGACTGGGTGTATACAAGACGGTGGACGGGGGCGACTCGTGGACGGTCCTCGCGACCGATACCTTCGCCGGACGGACGTTTTCCCGCATTCTCGTTTCGCACGCGGATGGCGATGTCTTGTTCGCGTCGATCATGCCGGCGGGCGGGTTCCCCGCGGTAAACGCGGCCAAGGGCCATCCGTTGGCGGAGGGGCCGGTCGGTGTGTTCAGGTCGATCGACGGCGGTGTTTCCTGGACCCATCTGACGAACGGTCTACCTGCTGAGCCCGCGTCTGACGTGTGGATCGACCCCGCCGACGCGACGGTCGTATACGCGGCGATCGGCGACATTTTCGGGATCCCGGAAAACGGGATTTACAAATCGCAGGACGGCGGTGACAGTTGGGTCAAGCTCTCGGGCGGGCTTCCGACAACGGACGTCGGACGGATTTCGCTCGCGATCGCGCCCTCCGATCCGAATCGGATCTACACGATCATCACGCAGGTCTCCGACGAGTTCGGGGGCGGCGCCTCGTTGCGCGGCGTGTATCGCTCGGACGACGCGGGCGCGACGTGGACGCACAAGCCGTCGGCCAACTTCCAGGCGACGTACGGGTGGTATTTAAGCACGGCCATTGTCCACCCGCTCAATCCCGACACCGTCTTCGTCGGCGGGGTGACCCTGCTCAGATCGACCAACGGCGGGGATTCGTGGACCTTCGTCACACCGCAGCACGTCGATATGCACGGATTGGCGTGGGACAAACATTTCCACCTGCTCGCCGCGAACGACGGAGGGTTGCACAAATCGACGAACAACGGGAATTCGTGGACGGCGCTCAACACCGGTCTCGGCACGATTCAGATCTACCCGGGCCTGTCGCTCAGCAAGACGAACGAGAACTTCGTCCTCGCCGGAATGCAGGACAACGGCACCAATCGCCGCTCCATCGACAGCATTGTCTGGTCACAGAGCCTGGGCGGCGACGGTGGGTATACGGCGGTCAACCCGTTCGACTCGAATACGCTGTTTGCCGAGTTTCAGGGGTCGGGCAACCTCTTTCGCTCGACCGACGGGGGTGCCACGTTCAACTCATCGGGAAGCGGTATTAGCGGCGGCGATCGCAACTGTTTCCTCCCGCCGATGACCTACTTCCCCGATTCCTCGACCGACCTGTTGTACGGAACCCACCGGATCTATCGCTCGACCAACAATGGATCAAGCTGGACACCCATTACCGGAGACCTGACCAGTGGGACTCCGTTTGCCATACGGGCGATCGCCATAGCGCCGTCCAACTCCCAGACCGTCTACATCGCCACCAACGGCGGGCGGGTGCAGGTGAGCACCGACGGGGGCTTCACGTGGGATCTAAAGCTGACGGACGTTCCCGGTTGGCCACGGGTGACGCGCGAACTCGCGATCGATCCGCTCGACGATTCGGTTGCTTATCTCGGCGTCGGCAACTTCGGCGTCGATAAGGTGCTCCGAACGACCGACCGAGGCGACACCTGGACATCGGTCACGGGAGACCTCCCGGACGTTCCGGTGATCAGCGTCGCGGTGCACCACGTCGGGTATCGAAGGACGGTCTTCGCAGGAACCGACGCGGGCGTGTACTACTCGATCAACGATAGCGGGACGTGGACCGAGCTGGGGAACTTGCCGCACACGCCGGTAACCGACGTCGTGGTGGACGCCGACCGCGACCGACTGGTGATCTCGACCATGGGGCGCGGGGCGTGGACCATCGCCATCCCCACGCCGAACGACAGCAACGCCGACGGAGACGTCGACGCGGCGGACTTCGCGGACCTGCAACTCTGTTTCAGCGGACCCTCGGAGGCACCCGGCTTTGTCGAACCTAGCGAAGCCTGCCGCGACTGGTTCGATTCGGACTCGGACACCGACATAGACGATTTGGACCACGCCGCGTTCGTCGCGCAACTGCTCGGACCCGGCTAGCAAGAAACCGGCAAGGTAGGTGATGGGACCGACCTGCGGGTTCCGGCGCGCGGTCATGTGGTTTGTATAACCGATGCGGGAATGGCAAAGGGCCGCCCGTGCCTCATTCGTGCGCACACGCCGAGACCGGCGCCGTCAGCGGTAGCGGATGCGCCGCGTTGGAATATGCGGCCGGTGGTTGATCGAACACCGAAGCCGTGCATAATGGAATCCCGTGCGGGTCTTCATCCGTCCGCGAATATGAAGGTTTTCTTGTGCGGAACCGCCGATGACCAATGTGAGGGAGCACTGCGGCAATCGACGAGACGGGTCGCGCGGCCCGTTGGAATCGGTTGATGGTCGTCGCCCTGCGATCCGATGCCTATTCTTCTAAGCGTTCCCGAACTTCGGCCCGGCATGCGTTTGGCGCAGCCGTTGCTCGACGCCACCCAGCTCCTGCTTCCGGCGGACAAGGAACTCGAGCGCGCCGATATCCAAGGGCTGGTCCGCCGGGTGCCCCACCTTAGCGCGCTTATTGTCGATCCAATCCTCGACGAACTCGCGTCGTTCGCGGACGAAGCGGGCGATCAGGCCGTCGCGCGGCAAGCCCAATCGGCTTTGATCGACACGCTGATTGATGTTCGTGGCCGCTTCGAGCAGCAGATGTCCCTGTCATCCTTGGACGTCGGCAGCCTCCAACGGACCATCCAGGAAGTTATCGCGTTTGTCAATCGGAGTCCCGTCGCGGCGGCGATGCTGGTTGCCAATGGGGCAAAGGGACACTACTTGACCACGCACCCGGCAAACGTCTTTTACCTGAGCCTAGTCATCGGCAATGCGGTCCGCCGGGTCGTCATTCGTGAGTGGACCCGGCAGCAACGCCGCAAGAGCGGGGTGGCCAACGAGGAAATGAGCATCGCGCCCTTGGCATTGGGCGCTCTTTTTCTCGATGTCGCGATGTGGCCGATGGAGCACCTGTACGGCAAGTCCGCGCCGCTCACGGCGAAAGAGCGGGCCGCGATCCGGCGTCATCCTCTTGACGGCGCAAACATGCTGCCCGACGGAACCCCCGACCTGACTCGGTTGATCGTCCGTACGCATCACGAAAACATCGACGGCAGCGGTTATCCCAATGGCCTCGTGGGCGACGAAATCCACCTGTTCGCGAGGATTGTTCGGGTTGCCGACGCCTTCGACGCCGCGATCGCGACGCCCGTCTTCCGGGAGGCAAAATCCCCCGTTCGTGTCCTTTGGGAAATGTCCCTCGGTCCGCACCGACGCTGCTACGACAAGATCATCCTGAAGGTCTTCTCTCAACTCGTGCACCCGTATCCCATCGGTGCGAAGGTTCGGCTCAACAACGGGCAGTTCGGGGTCGTGGTGCGCCACGGCATCGACGACCCCTTCCGTCCGCAGGTAATCATCGCGTTCGACGGCGGCGGCAAGCGACTTCCGCGCAATCGAATCAGCGGCGTCGTACAACTGGATCTTCAGGATGAGCTTCGGATCGTATCGTTCCGCGGAGAAGATCTTTCGTACGTGAACGAGACGACCCCGGACGAGCCCGACGCAACCGTCCTCACCCAGTTTGAATCGCTGTTTGAAAGCGCTTATCCATAGCAGGATGTTAGTGAAGTCACACCCGATGGTTGGGGACCGGCACTCGCAAGCGGGCCGGTCCGTCACCGGGGCACGCACGGACCGAATTCCGGCGCGACCGATTGTTCAAAAGACTGTTTGCGGAAACTATCGGTGTGCCCTCCGCGGCGGAATCCGGTGATCATCGCAACGACCAGTTTCTCGGCGCCTGTGCCGTCTCGATTGTCCAGCGATCCCGCCTGCTTATAATACACTCGGTCACCTTGGGAGCGGTGCGCATGAAACTATATACAAAGACCGGCGACGACGGCGAAACGGGGCTTTTCGGGGGCATCCGTGTATCAAAGGACGACCCCCGAGTGGCCGCGTATGGTGACGTCGATGAGACGAACGCGGCAATCGGCGTCGCAGCCGCTACGAGCAAGGACGCCGAATTGATCGGACGGCTTCGCGAGATTCAATCAGACATGTTCGCACTCGGCGCACGGCTGGCAACGCTGAAATCGAGCGGTCCCGGACCGGGAATCGACGGCGAGGCGGTCCGCCGGCTCGAGGGTTGGATCGACGAGGCAGACGCCGAGGTAAAGCCGCTCCAGTCCTTCGTCCTGCCGGGCGGAACGGCTTCGGCTGCGGCGCTTCATCTGGCCCGAACGGTATGTCGGCGGGCGGAGCGATCCGTCGTCGCGCTGGCTCGCGCCTCGAACGTCGAGCCTGATTGTATCATTTACCTCAACCGCCTTAGCGATCTTCTGTTTGCATTGGCGCGGGCCGCGAACGGCCGTGCGAAGGTGGCCGACGTGCCGTGGACGGGGAAACCGCGCTGACGATTTGGTGTAGCCCGCTGGTGGGATGGTCGTAATAGCAGCCTGTGGAAAAACAGGATATTTTGTGGGACCGACTTTTTCAACGGCCTGCTAGGCCATTGTCGATCCAGGGGCGAATCCGTACAATGGTGGATCAAGACATAGGACCGACGGAGGGGACCACCGGGGTTACCGCCGGTGATGTTCAGGTGGAGGGGATTGCTCGCAAGACCGCCCCACGGCAAGTCGCATAAGAAGACAATATCGTGAAGCACAGCAGAGTGACGGCAGGATCGTTTGCGGCAGCATTGAAGCCGCAGGCGGCATTATTGATCCCGCTTGCGGGGTTGGCCGCGAGTCTGGCGGGGGCGCTCCCCGCCCGGGGCCAGGAGGTGGCCTTCACCGAGCACGTGATCTCGACCGCCGCCGACGGGGCCTGGTCCGTTTTCGCCACGGACCTGGACGGCGACGGGGACATCGACGTCCTCTCGGCGTCAGGCCTTGACGACAAGATCGCGTGGTACGAAAACGACGGCGGGTCGCCGCCGACCTTCACCGAGCACGTGATCTCGGCCAACGCCGACGGGGCCGCTTCCGTTTTCGCGACGGACCTGGACGGCGACGGGGACACCGACGTCCTCTCGGCGTCATTCTTTGACGACAAGATCGCGTGGTACGAAAACGACGGCGGCTCACCCCCGACCTTCACCGAGCGGGTGATATCGACCGCCGCTGACAATGCCCGGTCCGTTTTCGCGGCGGATGTGGACGGCGACGGGGACACC
>JADFHG010000268.1 GCA_022567365.1 Planctomycetota bacterium
TGATGGTGGAGGCGGACGTGACGACCGGGGACTATCTCGACGGCTTCCTGCACGGAACCCGCGCGGCACTTTACCAGCAGGGTCGCGAGTCGATGACCATCACGATCAGTGAATTGAACGCACGGACGCTCGGTGCGCTGATCGCCCTATTCGAACGGGCCGTCGGGCTATACGCGGAGCTGATCAATGTAAACGCATATCATCAGCCGGGCGTGGAAGCAGGCAAGACGGCCGCCGGCGATATTCTCGATCTGCAACGCAGCGCGCTCGCGCATCTGCGCGAGAACCGTGGAAGCGAACTCACCGCCGACGAGATCGCCGCCGCCCTCGGGGCGCCCGATGCGGCGGAGCGAATCCACCATCTCCTCGAACACGCATCGGCGAACGAAGATCACGGTATTCGCCGAACCGCCGGCGACGCGCCGTATCGCGCTCGGTACGCTGCATCATAGGAATCCGGCGGATTCGTCCATGGTACGACGCGTGGATACACACGGGATCCTTGCGGCGGTCCTGAGAAACCCGGTTCCGTACCACGACCATTCCGCGGCACGACGCAGGTCGGTCAACCGCCGGTGGAAGCCACAACGCCGTCGGTCTTTGCCGCGAAGACGAAATCGCTTTCCGTCAGCCCGCCGATCTTGTGCGTCCATATTTCGACGTTGACCACGCCCCATGCGAGGTGGATATCCGGATGGTGGCCTTGCTCCTCGGCCATCGCACCGATGCGATTGACCGCCGCGAGGGCCTTGGCGAAATCCGGGAACCGAAACGTCTTGGTCAGGTGAAAACCCTGTTCGATCGACCAACCGTCCAGTTCCTCGAGAAGCTCACTGACCCGGTCGTCGCCGAGCGGCGGGACATCACCGCGGCAGGGTACACATTGTTGGTCTGCAAGTGCGCACATGGTCCTTCACTCCCGAGTGAGTCATCGACCACCCGCGGAGCGGGTGGCACCAGCAAGGCTCCGTTGGGGCCATTGTCAACGTTTGCTCGAAATCCAAATTGCCTTGGCCACCTCCAAGCTGATCTTGTTCGCGAATGTACCGCCGCACGTTGGCTTCGTCCATACCGACCGTTCCGACGCGATGGCCGGTAGGGTTTCTGTGAAACCGGACCGACACCGGGACCGATTCTCGTCATGGGCGCGCCAATTCGGGACATGAACCGCTCACTATCGGACGAGGCACCAATTACGAAATGCTCATCGCTCGCTGGTTACACGACGATGATTCAGGGAGTGTGATCGGGCAGCCCAACGGGAAGGACTTGGCGCCAAATGCGCGCGCAGCACGAGGGTTGGCGTTCGAGATCGCCGCGCGGACCCATGGTGGGCACGAGGATGCTGCACATGAGGCGAACCGCGCCCTGATCCGATCGTGCTAGCGTTCGTAAGCCGACGGTACGGAGGGCTCTCGTACCGCTGGCGCTCGAGGCTCAGGCGCGGAACGCTGCACGGCGCCTGAAGCGACGCTGGGGGCGGCGCCACGGAGTTGCGCGGATGAGCCGCCGCAAGTGCGCCGCGTCAACCGTGCGCAGGGGTGTTGATTTCAATCGGTGGGTCGGGCACGATCGCTCGTTTGGCGGGAGTCGGTGCCGGGGTAGTATTCGTTGACCAAACAGCCGAAGCCCAAAGTACTGATCGTCGACGACGATCCTTCCGCCTTGCTCCTGCTCGAGCGGTACTTGACCGACGCCGGGTATGAAGTCGCCCTGGCGGAAAACGGTGAGCGGGCACTCCATCACGTACTCCACGAATCACCTTCCTTTGTGATTACCGACTGGCTCATGCCCGGAATGAACGGGCTGGATCTGTGCCGCGCGATTCGGGGTCATGAGGCCGTCGGGTTCGTATACGTGATCATCATCACAGGTAACGACAGTGAGGACGCCCTTGTCGCCGCGTTCACGTCGGGCGCCGACGACTATCTCACCAAACCGTGCAACAAACGCGAGCTACTGGCGCGACTCCGCGCCGGGGAACGCATCGTATCGCTTGAACGTCATCTCGCGAAGCGAACCCGCGATGTGTTCCGATACAGCGCGGACATGGAGATTGCGAACCAAAAGCTCGAGTCCGCGGTCCGCAAGCTCGAGTACATGGCGACGACCGACGAGTTGACGGGCTTGATCAATCGCCGAGCGGCCATGGCGAGACTTGATCAGCACTGGGCCCGCTCCACACGAACCGGCGAGTCGCTGGCTTGCATCATCATCGACATCGATCACTTCAAGAAAGTCAACGATTCATACGGGCATAGTGTCGGCGATCGGGCACTGAAAGGCGTCGCGAGTGTCCTTCGATCGAACGCGCGGACGGAAGACTCGGTCTGCCGCATCGGCGGCGAGGAGTTTCTCGTCTTGTGCCCGGGGACGTACGCGGAAGACGCGGCGGCTGCCGCCGAACGTCTTCGAGCGGCGGTTCAATCCAACGTCATCTACGTCCAGTCGGGTGAGCTGCGCGTGACCGTAAGTATGGGCGTCGCCGAACGCGCTCTCGACATGGCAAACGCCGAAGAGATGCTCGCGGTTGCGGACTCGGCTTTATACACCGCCAAGCGGGAAGGGCGAAACCGCGTATGCGTTGCCGGTCGCAAGTCGGCGGGTCCGCCCGAAGAAGACGAATCCGGCGCCGAGCGCGACTCTTATCCGCAAGCGGACCCCGAGCGGACGAACGCGCCGACGGTCCTCTTGATCGAAAACGATGACCATAACCGAAAGATCGGACGAGACACACTTCTGACGGCGGGCTATCGTGTCCATGACGAACCGGACGCGCCCGACCTGATCGACCGCATCCGATTCAACCCGCCGGACGTTATCATCGTTGGTGCGACGAGCCCGAATGAAAACGATACTTCGCTCGTACACCGAATCAAGACCGATTCGTTTCTGCAGGAAATACCGGTGATCCTGGCGAAGGAAGACCCGGGAGACGTCGAGGCCAACGGACCCCAGCCCGACGACTATGTCTCCAACCCTATCTGCCCGGCGGAGCTCACCGCGCGGGTAAAGAGCATGGCGCGCCTCACGCGGCAACGCAACGAGCTTCGCGCCGCCAACGAAGTAAGAGGTGAACAGGCGAGAACCTGGGGCCTGTTGCTCGAATTCGCGCAGAGCATCGGCGGCACCGACGACAGGGACACCGTCCTCGACCAAATCCTGGACACCGCGGTCCAGCTCACGTGCTGCCAACGTGCCGCGCTCTTTCTGCCCAATTTCGAGAAAAAGTGCCTTTCACTCGCGCGTTCGGTCGGCCTCGCGGAAGACACCCACATTCGAGTCCCATTCGGCGAAGGGATGGTCGGTGGTGTTTTCGCTTCCGCGGAGGCCCTCATCATGGTCAACGATAACCAGATCCCGACCGATGCAAACGCCGGCGAACGGGACTTTTTCTCATCACCGCCGGCCGTCCTCATGCCGCTCACGCACGCACAGTCGGTCTTGGGCGTACTCGCGGTCTCGGATCGCGAACCGCACGTGCCGTTCGCACCGTACGATCTGGGCTTCCTCGAGATGCTCGTGCACGCCTCGGCCGGTGCGCTACACAACCTGTCCATCCGCAACGCTCGCGACGACGCCCGGCATTCGATCGTCGTCGCCCTGGCCAAGCTGGCCGAACACCGGGACAACGATACCGGCAAGCATCTCGATCGCGTCGCGAGATTTTGCGCCATACTCGCGTCCGATCTCCGTGAACGCCCGGAATACGCATCCGTGATCGACGACCGATTCCTCGATGACCTCGAGCACGCCGTGCCACTGCACGACATCGGCAAGGTGGCCGTTCCAGACCGTATCCTGCTCAAACCGGGCAAGCTGACACCGGAAGAGATGGAGATCATGAGAACCCACGTCGACATCGGCGCGGAGACCATACGCTCCGTGCTCGACCGGACGCCCGACGCGGAGTTTCTGGTCATGGCGGAGCAGATTGCGTACGGGCACCACGAGTGGTTCGACGGGAACGGCTATCCGAGGGGAATCAACGGAACAGGGATTCCACTTCCAGCCCGAATCGTCGCGCTCGCCGACGTGTACGACGCGTTGACCACCAAACGTGTATACAAGGATGCCTTTTCGCATGAAAGGGCGGTCGCGATCATCGTAGAGTCGTCCGGTTCTCAGTTTGATCCGGTCGTTGTCGATGCCTTCATGCGGCGTCACGAGGATTTCGCCGCGCTCGCGGAGAAGCTCGCCGATCAATTGCCCACCACCGAAGACACGGTCCGCGTCACCCAAACCGAAACAACGGGAGTCGCGTAGCGGAAACTACGGGCGTGCCCGGCAAACCGAGCGTCATGCTCCGCATTGATCGGCTGCCGGCCCTCTTAGATGGCGTCACCGCGCGGGGCGCCGGTTGCCCTGACACACGTTCTTGCCTATGATGTTCCGGATAGGCACGACATTCTATTTCGCAAGTGGCGCTCGCTCCCCCAGGTTCTTTTCGCCAACGGCGAGATTCGAGGATGAAGTATGTCTACACGCGATGTCATCTGGACCATTACCTTAACAACGGGAATCGGGCTCCTACCGCACCAACGCGCGGCGGGGCAGTGCCGGGTCAACGAAGGCGCCAAGCTGACGGCCTTCGACGCCACCGACTATGACGAGTTCGGCGCCGCCGTATCCGTTAGCGGAGATGTGGTCGTGATCGGAGCGCGTTTTGACGACAATGCGGAAAATGCATCGGGTTCTGCGTACATATACCGGCTCGAGGGTCGCACCTGGGTCCATGAACAGAAGCTGACGGCATCGGACGCGGCACAGGCCGACATTTTCGGTGAATCAGTGTCCATCAGCGGAGATTTCGTATTGGTCGGAGCGCACGGAGTAGATGGAGCGGGGTCCAGCTCAGGCGCAGCGTACGTGTACCGCTTCGATGGGAGCGCATGGATCGAAGAGCAAAAGCTGACCGCCTCCGACGCCGCCGCGAATGATCAGTTTGGCCGGTCAGTATCCCTCAGCGAAGAAGTAGCTGTGGTCGGCGCGTGGAGCGACGACGACGCATGCGACGAAGATCCGCAATGCAACTCCGGCTCCGCATACGTGTACCGCTTCGACGGGATGACGTGGGTCGAAGAGCAAAAACTGACCGCCTCCGACGGCGCGGCGAACGACCAGTTCGGCAGATCAGTGTCCATCAGCGGCAACGTGGCCGTGATCGGGGCGGTAGGGGACGACGACGCGTGTCCCGGCGACACACATTGCGATTCCGGGGCTGCGTACGTCTACCGTTTCAATGGGAGCGCGTGGGTCGAAGAGCAGAAACTGACCGCCTCCGACGCCTCACCGGACGACCGGTTCGGCAAATCATTATCCATCAGCGGCGATGTGGCCGTCGTCGGAGCGTTCTTCGCGGAATCCTTTTTCGGATCGGCGTACGTGTACCGCTTCGACGGGATCAGATGGGTCGAAGAGCAGGAGCTGACCGCGTCCGACGGCTCTGTGCTTGACCTATTCGGCATCACAGTGTCCATCAGCGGAGAAGTGGTCGTGGTGGGAGCGTATTGGGACGCCGACTCGGGATCCGAATCGGGATCCGCATATGTATACCGTTTCGATGGAAGCACGTGGGTCGAAGAGCAGAAGCTAACCTCATCTGACGCCGCTGTGTACGACCAGTTCGGCATTTCGGTGTCCCTAAGCGGCGACACGGTCGTGGTTGGTGAAGTCACGGACGATAGCTTTCACGAACGTTCGAACTCCGCCTATGTGTTT
>JADFHG010000269.1 GCA_022567365.1 Planctomycetota bacterium
CCGGAGAGTAACGGCGCAAGGGTCCCGAACAATCGCGCGGGCTGAAGGCTGAAGCACGCGGCTCGGGGGATGTCCGACAGCGGCGGACGCGGAGGCGAAGGGTCGGGCGAAGGCCGACGACGGCGGCCGGGGCGTGGTGTACCCGGTGATCCGCTGCCCGAAGTGCGGGTCGCGGGAGACGCACGTGACCAGCACGCAGCGGCCGGTGCGGTATCACAAGTGCGATGCGTGCGGGGAGGCGTTCAAGAGCGCGGAGGCATGCCGGCCGCTGCATGGCCCGGTTTGGCGGAACCGGCGAGAGATCCTATACTCCGCGGTGAACGTGGTTGGTGCGCGCGTTGGCCGAGCGATTGGCGGGCCGGTATGAAGGTCAAGAGACCGCGCGGGCACAACGCCTCCGAAAAGGGGGACGGCGCACGGACGTAGATCGACGTCGGGCCGGCAGCCCGTTGAAAAAGTGTGGCACTGGTTTCCAGCCAGCGTTTTCGCCGCCAAGATGCCGGTGCCACGCGGATAGCGGGCCTTTTTCAACAGGCTGCTATGGCGTCGGGGGGAATCGAAGACATGGAGCTTGCCAAGTGAACAACCCAATCGCGGACCGCGTGAAGGACGCCCGCCAATCCGACATTCGTCGATATTCGGCGATCTGTGCGGCGGTGAACGGCGTCAACCTCTCGCAGGGTGTGTGCGATCAGCCCGCGCCACCGGTCGTCAAGGATGCGGCCAAACGTGCGATCGACCTCGAACACGCGACGTATACGAATCTGCGCGGGATCGTCGAGCTGCGCGAGGCCGTCGCCGCGAAGATGCGCGATTTCAACGGTATCGAATGCGACCCCGAAACGGAAGTCGCGGTGACCGTGGGCTCGGCCGGTGCGTTCGCGTGTGCCGTTCTTTCCACGCTCAATCCGGGCGACGAGTGCGTCGTGTTCTCGCCGTACTACAGCTATCACGTCAACCTCTTGAAGTTGTTCGGGATCGCCGTCCGCTTCGTCGATCTTGCCGCGCCGGATTGGTCGTATTCGCGTGCGGACCTCGAGGCCGCGTTCACCGACAAGACGCGCATGGTCCTGGTCAACACGCCCAACAACCCGACGGGCAAGGTCTATTCGGAGGGTGAGCTTCTTCACGTCGCGGAGCTGGCGAATCGGCACAACGCCTGGATCGTCACCGACGAGATATACGAATATATCACCTACGGCGCACCCCATGTCAGCGTGGGCCGTTTCCCCGAGGCGCGGGCGCGAACGATCACGATAAGCGGCGCATCCAAGACGTATGCGGTAACGGGCTGGCGCATCGGATACGCCGTCGGACCGGCGGAGATCATCGACCGGATGGCCGTCGTGAACGACCTTCTGTACATCTGCGCGCCCGCGCCGCTACAGCATGGCATCTCCGCCGGTATGCGATTGCCGGTCGATTACTACGAAGGCATGAGCAAGGACTACCTCCTCAAACGCGACATGCTGGTCGAAACGCTCGAGGCGGTCGGGTTCACCGCGTTCATACCCGCTGGAAGCTACTATCTGCTGGCGTCGTTCGAGCCCGGGCGGTGGGAAGACGCGACGGCGGCGACCGAGTCGATCCTGGAGCGGGTCGGTGTCGCGACGGTGCCGGGGTCCGCGTTCTACCGAAACCCGGACGACGGACGACATCAGTTACGATTCTGTTACGCCAAGCAGACGGCGGACCTCGAGGACGCATGCCGGCGACTGCGGAAGCTCGCGGCCCAAGGCGCGGTCACCGCGGAGTAGAGGCGCGGCGTGGACCGCGACCGGCGATCAGGCGGGCGCGCGGTCCGTGGGGCCGATCAAATCGCCGGTGTTTGCTCGCGAGATGCCGCCGAACACGGGAAACCCTGCCTATCGGACCCTCCGCCACGGGGCGCCCGTAGCAGCCAGTTGAAAAAGTCCGTGGGACCGACTTTCCAGCCTCGGTCAAACGTCGCCGGTGGCCCGAAAACGACCGACTGGAAAGTCGGTCCCACAAGGTATCCAGTTTGCAACAGGCTGGTAGGGGCGCCATTCGCGGAACACGCGCGCGACGCGGTTTGGGCGCCGCTTCGACGATTCCGGTCGACAGGCGCGCCATTGCCGACAATAATGGCAGCGGGCGGGCACGCAGCCGATTCCGGTCGAGACCGGGGCTGCCGGGTTCCGGCCAAGCGGGGGATCTTCCTCGATATTGCGCCCGCCTCGTGGGTTGGCACCGGCCCCCGGCAAGCGGGTCCGGCAAGCCGCCGCCAAGCCGTCGGCTGGCCGGTGGCTGGCGCGTTACCGATGCAAGCACGGGCCTGATGCCCGCGCCAGACGTTTCTCGACGGGCTGCGACGCCCGATCAACATGATGAGAGCAAGCGACGGATGAGAACGACGATCATATCGCTGACCACCTGTTTCGCATTGGGCCTTTGCACTTCGCCGGCACCGGCGGAGCTCACCATCGGCGACAAGGCTCCCCCGCTGAAATACTCCGATTGGATCCGAGGCAAACCCGTCGACCTTTCGGACAAGAGCAACAAGAAGATCATCCTTCTCGAGGTTTGGGCAACGTGGTGTCAACCCTGCTGGACGAGTTTTCCGCATCTGAGCGAGCTTCAAAGGCTGTACGCCAAGGATCTCACCGTCATCGGGGCCACGTCCTATGACCCGGGCAACACCCTCTCCACGGTGAAGCGCTTCGCGGACGTCCGTAGCAAGGAGATGGCGTATACCCTCGCATTCGACAAAGACGGCGCGACCAACCGCGCCTATATGGCGGGCGTCGGCGCGATGGGCATTCCGCAGGCCTTCTTGATCGACCGCGACCGCCGTCTCGCGTGGTCCGGCGACCCGAGGGACGATGCGATGGACACCGTCGTCGCCCAACTCGTCGCGGGCACGTACGACATCGACGCCGCGCGTGTCGAGGCCGAGGTGCAGGGCATGATGGGCGGCGTCTTTATGCAACTGCAAATGGGCAACTGGACCGCCGCGAAACGTGGACTTCTCGACATTCTCGAGAAACACCCGGAGAACGAACTCGCCCTCAACTTCATGCGTCAACTCTTCACCGACCAGTTCAGCGACGCGAAGGGGTTGCGCTCGTGGGCGCGGGCGCACATGGATGCCCACCGGGACAAACCGCTTGCGTTATCACGTCTCGCGGCCGCGGTCTTGGCTGTTCCCGACCTCGCGCTGGCGGCCCCCGACGTGGTCTTCGAAGCGGCGCGGGCGGCATACGAATCCGACAAGGGCCGGGCCGATCCCGAGGTCGTGGCCGGTTACGCCCGCTCGCTCTATATGATCGGTGCGCTGGATCGCGCGATACTCGTACAGGAACAGGCGCTCGTCTTGGCAAGCGACGCGATGCGCTCGAGCTACGAGGCGGCGCTCGTGTATTACAACACGTGCAAACGCTTGCGCAAGGAGGCGCCGTAACGGGGGCGATGAGGTTGAGTTCAGATTTTGGGCGCTCAACGGCCGTCGCGGGGGGCGGCCGCTACTGCTTCAACAGCCTGCCAACAGCCTGTTGAAAAACGGGTTTGTTGTGAGACGGACTTTTTCAACGGACTGCCAAGGCACGAAGTACAAGTGCGCGGAGATGCAACCGACATTGCGCGACGTATTGCCGTTGATTCCGTTTCGCGGACTCGCCGCTCGGGACTGACAACTGATAGCTGATTACTGATAGCTGACAGCTATTAGTGCCTTAATCCTGACACCGACCTTCCGATTCGCACGGACATGAAACCACACGACGACTTCACGACGCTTATCACCAAAGACCGGCAAGACCGCGAAAACTTCAAGACGATGTTGTCGTGCGTGCTTCCCAGACCGATCGCGTTCGTCTCGACGATTTCCGCGGACGGCGTGGCCAACCTCGCACCGTTTTCGTTTTTCAACGCGGTTGGTTCGAACCCGCCGGCCGTGATCTTCTCGCCCTGCACGAAGGCGGACGGGACGACCAAGGACACGCTCAACAACATTCGCCAGGTTCCGGAGTTCGTCGTGCACGTCGTGCCGTACGATATACGCGACGCGATGAACCGCGCGTCGTTTCCGTCGCCGCCGGAAGTAAACGAGTTCGAGACGGCGGGGTTCACGGCGATCCCGAGCCGGTTCGTCAAGCCGCCGCGGGCGGCCGAGTGTCCGGTACACATGGAGTGCAAGCTGATCGACATCGTGCCGGTCGGTGACGGTCCGCTCTCGGCCAACATCTGCATTGGCCACATCGTGTGCTTTCACGTCGCCGACGGGTACCTCCTCGAGGACGGCACCGTCGACGTGGAGAAGATCGACCTCATCGCACGAATGGGCGGTGATGGTTACGCCACGATTCGCAATCGCTTCACGATGGCCAAACCCAACGGTCCGTCACCCACGTGACGAATCGCGATCAAACACATCGAAGGTCTATCCTCGTCCACGAACTGAAGACGTTTGATTGATGACCGAAACCCGGCCGCGCGCCGCGGACCCACATACTTCTTCAACGGGCGGCTAGGCGTCGCCGAATGCGCCGTCCGGGTCCACGGAGTCGGCGGGGTGCCCATCGTCCAACTCCATGTCTTCGAAGTCGTCGAGAAAGTCGTTTCGGTCCTCGAACGTACCCTGTTTGGCGAGAATGGTACGGGCAAGTTGTGCCCGGGTGATAAACGCCGACATGTCCGCGAGCCTGTCCGCGGGGGCGGTCGCGCAGCAATCGACGATGAGGCGGGCAACGCAGTTGGGTAGGTCGTCCATGGTCGGCACGTTTACCTGGGACACGCGCTTCCCGACGAGTCGTTGCGTATGCGGGTTGACGGTTCGGTTCATTTCGGTCGCGATCGGCCGGCCCGTCAGGATACGGTGCAGCGACGCGCCGAGGCCGAACACGTCGGTTCGCTGGTCGAGTGTCTCGCGGTTGACCTGCTCCGGCGCCATATAATCGACGGTACCTTGGATACGCGGCTTCGGCTCGTGGATCTTGGTGCTCTGCCCGAAATCAATGAGCTTTGCACGACCGTCCGGTCTGACGAGAATATTGCTCGGCTTGAGATCCGCGTGGACGAAACCACTGGTGTGCATGGCCTGGAGCCCGGCGGCGATCTGAAGGATCAGATCGAGGATCTCGTCGATGGGGCGTCCGTCCTTGTCCGACATGGGTACGCCGTCCACGTATTCCATGAAGAGCATCGCCCCGCGCACACGCAACCGCTGGCGGATCAAACGCAGCTCGAAGACCTTGCGTATAGCCGGGTGTTCGACATTCGTGCCGACGTTCGACTCCGTCCGAAACATCTCGACAAGGCTCATGTCCTCGGGCTTGGTGACCTTGACCGTCTTGACGGCGTAGTCCTTGCCTGAGCGCATGCAGCGCGCGCGATACACGCGGGTGCCCGCGCCCTCGCCCAGCTTCTCGACGATTCGATAATTCGGAATGTCCAGCGTCATCGCCCTACCCGGACTGAGACACCCGGCGGCGAAACCGGCGCAACGGCCAATGGGCACGCATGCCACACAGCCACGCACCGCCAACCGGTGTCACAACCAACCATGTTTTCAACTATGCCGCCGCCCCTCGCAACGGTCGCCCGCGCACAGCGCGAGCCGTTACGCACGGCGCGTACAAAGCGGCATCGGCTTGCCGGTCAGCTTTAGGAATGAGGTATCGCAGAGTCGGAGATTGGGGGAAATACGAATCCGTGAGAACTTACGAATCAATGTATGGCG